>JAKSBB010001049.1 GCA_022361315.1 Desulfobacterales bacterium | reverse complement strand
GGGGGCTGGCTGTAGAATTTCGGTATGACCGGGATGCCTATACCGCAGCGAAAACAGAATTTGTAACGCGGGTGACACAGCTGGCATTGTCATCAGGTACGGACAGGTAATACCGAACCGATGACGGGCAAAGCCAGCCTACGGTTCGGTATCATACATCGTTATAATAATCCCAGTTCAGTTGCCCGGGATTTGTAAAATTCAAAGACATCCATAAGCCCGGACAGGGCCTCTTCCTCCTGGATCACACACTGGAAGATCTGCATTACGGCCGGCCGCCGCTTGGACACTTCCCTGTCCCGCTTCACATCGATCCAGTTTTTGATGACGGCCTTGATTACGGCAAGATTACCAAGCCTTTCCAGGATGCATTCTCCGCCTTTTTCCAGAAAGATCAGGTTGTCCGTCTTTCTGTTCCGCTGGAGATCAATATAGGGTTTATGGGTGGACATGAACGCCTTGCCGTAATCCTTGAGGGCATCGTCAATGGTTTTGGTGAGCTTGGTGCGCATGCCGCGGATGGAACTGGCGGCTTTCCATTCCTCAAGGGAGAGCATCTGGGTCGCATAGGTACAGGGGATCACCCCTTTGATGAAGGGTTTTTTCACGAACATGGCCCGGTTGAAAAAGGTGTGGGACATGGGCAGATGATCCAGATGGCGGAACTGCTCCACATCCTGGTGGAACCTGCGAAGCTGTGCCACGGAATCCTGTTTCCGGGTTTCTACGGACTTGAGGGAGGATTTGTCAAATCCGCGAATCTCCTGCATGAGCAGGCTTCTGGCATCCAGGTGTTTGGTCTGGGTGACGGATTTCAGCGTGGAGCGGTCAAATTGCCGGATGTCGGTCATCAGGGCCCGCCAGTTGCGGGTCACCACATGGTTGAGGGTAGATTTATCAAAGCGTTCGATGGATCTCAGGTAGACCCGCCGCCGGATCTGGTGGAGCATCCGGATCCGGGCCAGGGGATCGGTTTCCCTCACCGTCACAGGACGGAGGACCAGGCGTTGGACGGCGGAATCTTTTGTGGGGCGGCTTTCCCTGATCACCTCGCCTTTGCCGATGCCCACAACTGTCATTCTGGAATCTTCCATGAGGCGGTCCGCCTCTTCCTTGATGGTCTTCAGCTTTTTGGTGATATCAAACTCCAGTTTTTTGGTGTAGCCTTCGGTGCCCCAGGAGGTGTAACTCTGGCGGATCAGGCCGCTGAAGGCCGAATACTGGAACCCTGCCTTTTCAGGGGCAAAGAGGTAGCAGCCCAGCAGCGGACAGGCCTCGAATATGCCCAGATGGGTCACCCCTTTGGCCAGAAGGGCATTGGCCCGCTTCATTTCTTTAATGTCCCGGACAAAGCAGATGATGGAGGCAGCAAGGTTGGCAACAGCCGTGGCTGTCCCCACGATGGCGCCGCTGACGGTTCCCCCGTCCAGAGCCGCAGTGCTGACAGAGGAGGCAAAACCGGCGGTGGCTGCAGTGGCGTCTTTGATCAGGACGGTCCGTTCCCGTTTAAGCAGCCGAATGATGGCAGCAAGGGCGGCGGCCGGATCATTGCTGTTCACAATGTCGCTCTTCTTATTGATGTCCCTGATCTTGTAAACTTTTTTGGCCACATCGGTCCAGGCTTTGACCATCTCCGCCCCGGCTTTGAGCTGGGCATAGATGGGGATCATCCCCTCAATGATATTTTCTGCCATATCCTTGCAGGACTCTTCACCCACAAACTGCATCACTGTGCAAAGCTCACCGCCGAACAATTCCCCCATATCTCCGGTGATTTTATCCCGGAGGGAATCCATGGGTATGGTTTCCGGGATGGACAGGTCCTTACCGGTGAGTTCTTCCAGGTTTTCCTTCAGTTCATCCGCTTTTTCCTTGATGTCTTCGGCCGCATCTTTATAGGCTTCGGACTTCAGTACCACCCGGGCCCCCAGGAAGACCATACGGGTCAGCTTAACCTGTTCACTCTCCATGAAATCGATGGCATCGTGAAGTTCTTTGTCGATAAAGACCACCGGGGCATGGGATTTGGCTTCGGCAATCTGCCGTTCCAGCTGGGAAACCGCCCCGTGGCGGTTCCGAACGGATTGTTTGAACCGGTTTTCCCCCGCTTTTTTACTCCAGGATTTAAAGGCGTCATCCAGGCTTTTAAGAACCTTCTCGCCGCCCTTTTCCTTATGATAGTTCTCCAGGGCTTTGTCCAGCCGTTTGAGGGCCTTGCTTCTCGGATTTTTAATGCCGGCTTTGGTCAGTTCTATCCATGTGCTCAGCGCCATGATCGGTGTTTTTTGTCTGACGTACAGAACCTGTGTCATAATACCCCGCCTTGTGTTGAAATCGATATTTTTATAATTTGGCACCGGAAGCCACCCGGGTCAATACTACACTCTAATTTTAACTGTGATTTGCAGATACTGTGCCGGAAACGAAGAACAGGTGGAAAAACATGGAAATACCATAGTTGACAAGGAGGTACACCGGTCTGCGAGTTGCGTGGGCCGGCTGAGCAGGTGCCAATTTAATTGTCAGCCCGGCAGGTGGCGGGAACTCTCTCCGGGACGGGATGTCCCGGAGAGAAAATGAATAGGGTTTAGAAGGAGACCTTCACACCGGCGTAGGCCGAACGCCCTGCAGTTGCATAACTCCAGGCTTCTTCGTAGAATTCGTCAAACACGTTGTCAACCCGTCCGTGGAGACGGATATGCTTGGTGAGATCATAGGAAGCTGCCAGATTGACCAGGAAGTATTCGTCCAGGTGGTCAACGGTGTTGCCGTTCTGATCCTTGGCAGAGGAGATTGCCTCCCGGTCGCTGACCCAGTAAAGATCCAGGTTGACCATGGCTTTTTTAAGGAATCTGTACCGGGTATTGAAGTATACCTTATTTTCAGGGCGCCGTGTTAACTCCGCACCGTCCGGATCTTTGGTGTCCGTAAAGGTATAGTTCAGCATAAAATCAAGGGTATCCATGGCCGCCCATGAGAGAGATGTTTCCACACCCTGGGTGTCGGTTTCTCCGTCATCATGGGCATAGGCGTTTGTATTGAAATCGTATGCGATCCGGTCCTGAAACTGCATTTCAAAATAAGTGACGCCGAATTTGATTTTATTCCCTAGGATACCCTGTTCAAACCCTACATCCCAGCCTTCACTTTTTTCTGCCTTGAGGTTTTCATTGCCGTAGGAGGAGTAAAGCTCGTAAAGGGATGGTGCCCTGAAACCTGTTGCAAAACTTGCCTTCAAGATGGTTCCTGTGGATTGTACCTGGTAGGACGGCGCTACCCTGTAAGTGGTTTCGTCTCCGAATTTTTCATGGTCATCGAAGCGGATTCCGGCCACAATATCCAAGGATTCGAACAGGAAAAATTGATCCTGGAGCCAGGCACTTTTTGTATCCGCATCGGCATTGTCGATATTGTCGGAGGCACTTTCCATTTCTTCCTTGAAGTATCCCGCGCCAAAGGTGAGCAGGTTTTTGTTGTTAAAGTTCAAGACACCCTGCCAGTTGATGTCCATGGCTTCGCCTTTGTAATCATACTCCTGGTTACCGTCCTGATGATAAGTCTGGCGGTCCGTATCAGTGAGTTGGGCGTTGAAGCTGGATTCAAAGAACCGGTCAAAGAAAAAGTTATGAACGTTGAGTTTATTGAATGCCTCGGTGGTCTCCGTTCTGGCCTCTTTGAGTCCGTTAGGTTCTTCATCATAAAGAAAGGTGGCATTGTTGAATGTGATCCGGTCTCCGGAATAGCCGTCACCCCAGTCATCCGTATCCACCTCGGATTCCTGGAAACGGCTGATCAAATTAATTTGGAAATCAGGGGTGATATCAAAACCGATTTTCCCTGAGAACGTATCATTTTTCCATCCGTCCTCTTCTGCTGTGTTTCCGTTATCGGGCAGCCCGTCATTTTCATCGTTGGCCGATGAGAAGCCGTCTGTCTGTGTATGGGAAGCGGAAAGGGAGTAGTTGAATCTGTCTTTTTTACCTGAGGCACCACTGTATGCCTTCCAGGTCGCGTATGATCCGCCTTCGGCGCCGGCATAAAAACTGGGTTTGTCTTTGCCTTTTTTGGTGATGATGTTGATGACGCCTGCAGTGGCGTTGCTGCCGTAAAGCACAGACATGGGACCCCGGACGATTTCGATCCGCTCAATATTATCCGTGGTCAGGTTGGCCAGGTTTGCCCCCCGGTTGGCGCCGGACGGATCGTTGAGCATGATGCCGTCCACAAGAACCAGGGTGTTTTTGGAATCCGAACCGCGCATGAATACAGATGTCGAGGTGCCTAACCCACCGTTGGCCGCGAGGTCAATACCGGGAACGCCTTTAAGTACTTCTTCAACCGTGGGAAGCTGTTTGGCTTCAATGTCTTTTGCCGTGATGACAGTCACGGAAGCACCGCCGATTCTTCCCAGCGAAGATTCGCTGCGGGTGGCGGTGACCATGACATCGTCCAGTTGTTCTGTTGCCGGGATGTTGCTTGTGTCTGTTGCATCGTCGGCGATTGCCGGCACAGCCGTCAGGGCAGCAATAGCCAATACTGCCCAAATCCAATGTTTCATCTTCTTGCCCTCCTAAAAAATTTAAAAAAAACTTTCAGGGTCCGGGCATACCCGATTGGGCATAAAAAAACCCGGACCGTATATAACGATCCGGGGATTTCCCATAACTATCCGATAGGATC
>JAKSBB010000693.1 GCA_022361315.1 Desulfobacterales bacterium | reverse complement strand
CGACTTGAGGAAGCCAAAGCGGCGGCGGAGACGGCCAGCAGGATCAAGTCCGATTTTCTGGCGACCATGAGCCATGAAATCCGCACCCCGATGAACGGCGTCATCGGGATGCTGGATTTATTGTCTGCAACAGAACTGTCACCGGAACAAAAAGATTTTTCTCTCTCTGCCCAGGAAAGTGCCGATGCCCTGCTCTACCTGATAAATGACATTCTTGACTTCTCAAAAATCGAAGCCAGAATGCTGGAACTTGAGCGTATTGATTTTAACCTTGCCGTCACTATGGATTCGTTCTCGGATCTTGTGGGCGTAAAGGCCTATGAAAAGGGATTGGAATTTGCCTGTCTCGTGGAACCAAATGTCCCGGTGGACCTCACCGGTGACCCGGGGCGTCTAAGACAAATCCTCACCAATCTGGCGGGCAATGCCGTTAAATTCACGGAATCCGGAGAAATATTCATCCGGGTATCGGTTCAGAACAAAACCGACGAAACCGTTGAACTGAAGTTCATGGTAAAGGATTCCGGCATCGGCATCCCGGCGAACAAGGTACCCTCGTTGTTTGAGTCTTTTACCCAGGTGGATACCTCCACCACGAGAAAATACGGGGGAACCGGTCTTGGCCTTGCCATCTGCAGACAGCTGGTGGAACTTATGCAGGGCAGAATCTGGGTGGAAACCGATGCTGGAGAAGGCTCCACCTTCTTTTTCACAGCTGTATTCAAACGCTCCGGCAGTTCGACGCCCTCCCCTGCCCCACCTCGCGATATTCGCGGGTCACGGATATTGGTTGTGGACGACAACCCCATGAACCAGACCGTATTCAGGGCGTTTTTAACCGCCATGGGATGCCGGTACCACGGTGCTGAAAGCGGCAAGCAGGCCCTTGACATGCTTAACGACTCACTGAACGGCAAAGGGTATGATATGGCGCTGGTGGATTTCCAGATGCCGGAAATGTCCGGCAGGGACCTGGGACGACAAATCAGAAAAAATCATGCCTTTGACACCCTGCCCCTCGTCATGTTGTCTTCGGTGGGGGTTCGCGGTGATGCCGCCATCCTTCAGGAGATCGGATTCCAGGCATTCCTGACCAAGCCCGTTAAGAAGGCAAGGCTTGCCGACTGTATCCGGGCCGTTGCCAATGCGACACCTTCCGGGCACACCACCCCGCCCATGGTCACCCGGTTTACCCTGGATGAAATCCAACAGAAACAGAATGATAAAGAGGACCACTCCCACCATATTCTTCTTGTTGAAGATAATAAAATCAACCGGAAAGTCGCCCTGAAGATGCTCCAATCCATGGGGCACACGGTGACCGTTGCCGAAAACGGTAAGCTTGCCGTCGACCTGGTTCAGGCCGCACCTGCGGGATTTGATTTAATTCTGATGGATATTCAAATGCCGGTGATGGGGGGAGAGGAAGCGGCCCAAAAGATCCGCGAACTGGAAGACGGGACCCCTTTCCGGACCCCCATCATCGCATTGACGGCCAACGCGATGAAGGGGGACAGGGAAAGGTTTCTGGCAGCGGGCATGGACGACTACATCTCCAAGCCCGTCAAGAAAAAAGACCTGATCAGGGCTTTCTCTTGTCCCTGAGGATACTGTTGGAAATGACGATGCGCTGGATCTCACTGGTGCCTTCGTATATGGTGAATACCCTGGCATCCCGGTAAAACCGTTCCACATCATAATCTTTGGTAAATCCGTATCCGCCGTGCATCTGAATGGCCCGTGCCGTGACATCCTGAACCATTTCAGAGGCAAAAAGTTTGGCAATGGAGGCCTCCCGGGTAAATTTTTCTCCCCGGTCCTTCATGGAGGCGGCGGACAACACCAGCTGACGGGCAGCCTCGATCTGGGTGGCCATGTCAGCAATCTGGAAACGGATGGCCTGGTGTTTGGTGACGGCCATGCCGAACTGTTTCCTCTTTTTGGCATATTTCAATGCCGCATCAAAGGCAGCCTGGGCCACCCCCAGAGACTGGGCCGCAATACCTATACGCCCGCTGTCCAGGCCGGACATGGCGATCTTGAACCCGTCGCCTTCCTTGCCCAGGATATTGGCCGCCGGTACCCGGCAGTTTTCAAAGATCAGGTCGGTGGTATCCGAAGCCCGCAGCCCCATCTTATCTTCCGTATGTCCCACCACCAGGCCGTCGGTTCCCTTGGGCACGATAAAACAGGAAATACCCTTGTGTCCGGCGGTTTCATCAGTCTTTGCCGTCACCAGCACCACCTGGCAGTTTTCTCCCGAGGTAATGAAGCGCTTGGTGCCGTTGATGATATAATCGTCTCCGTCCTTCTCCGCTGTGGTGGCCTGGCTCACGGGGTCGGAGCCTGCATCCGGCTCGGTGAGGGCAAAGGCGCCGATCTGTTCCCCTGACGCCAGCGGCTCAAGAAACTCCTGTTTCTGATCTTCCGAGCCAAACTTGTTCAGGCTTTCACAGACGATGGAATTCTGCACGGACATCACCACAGAGGTGGACGCGCAGGAATAGGCAATCTCGGACAGTGCCAGGACATACGACACCGCATCGGCGGCCTCCCCCCCGTATTCTTCGGGGATCATCATTCCCATGAGGCCCAATTCCCCCATCTGTTTGAAATTAACTGCGGGAAATTCCTTGGTTTTGTCCCGCTCTGCAGCGGTGGGCGCAATCACCTTCCGTGAAAATTCGCGCACCATATTCTGGATCATGACTTGTTCATCTGTGAGCTTGAATAGCATGGCAACTCCTTTTCAATTGCATCAATCGCAGGGGCCTGTGCAGCCGGACACAAAAATGGCGTGGCGGTCCGGGCCGCCTGCCCCGCAGTCAGGGATTTAAGGTGCGTAAACCACCACAATCAGTTCGGCGCTTTCATCGCCTGTATTGCGCAGGTCATGCTTGATCCCTGAATTGAAATGGAGAGATTCCCCTGCTGTCAAGGTGTTGACATGATCCCCCACCTGGATTTCCACCTGGCCTCTCAGCACGTAGGAAAACTCCTCGCCCTCGTGCTGAAAGCCGACACCTTCGTGGCTGGCGCCGGCTTCCACCACAATGCGGAAGGCCTTTAAGTGCTTGTTTTCCGCCCCGGGTGTGAGCGGCGTGTAAGCGTAGTTATCCGTACGTTTGGTATAAGCGTCCGCCCGCTCTTCCAGGTTCTCTTCCTGTT
>JAKSBB010000541.1 GCA_022361315.1 Desulfobacterales bacterium | reverse complement strand
TGCCCGTCACCACTGTGGTGGCAGGCCTGATCGTTGTGGCCGTTTCCTACGGCGGGCCCGCAGCCCTGATTTTCCAGGCGGCAGACGCTGCAGGATTAGACCGCGGCCAGTTGATGAGCTGGATCTGGGCCGTATCCATCGGCAGCGGCATCACCGGCATTTACCTCAGCGTTAAACTGAAGACCCCGGTGGTGACGGCCTGGTCCACACCCGGTGCGGCTCTGCTGGTTACGGGTTGGGCCGCCTATTCCTACCCGGAGGCCATCGGCTGCTTTATCTTTTCCGGCGCCGTTATTACCCTGATCGGGATCACCGGTGTGTTTTCCCGGGTCATGGACAGGATTCCCGGGGCGGTGGTGGCCGCCATGCTGGCGGGCATTCTGTTCCGGTTCGGTACGGATGTTTTTGTTCATATGAAATCCATGCCGGGGCTGGTGGAGCCCATGCTCCTGAGCTATTTGATATCCAAACGGTTTTTCCCCCGGTATGCCATCGTTCTCACGCTGGCCAGCGGTTTTATAACGGCTTATTTCCTCGGTGTACTTGTGGATGTCGGGAGTGTCAGCATTACCATGCCAATGCCGGTCTTTACCATGCCCCAATTTACAGTTTCATCTCTCATCGGCCTGGGCGTCCCCCTCTGCCTGGTCACCATGGCCGGGCAGAATGCAACAGGCCTGGCCGTCATCCGGGCTGCCGGGTACGAAAAGACACCGGCAAACCCCATGATCACGGTAACCGGTATGGCTTCGGTATTCCTGGCGCCCTTCGGCGCCCATGGTATAAACCTGGCTGCTATTACTGCTGCCATTTGCACCGGACCGGATGCCCATCCGGAACCCGGGAAACGGTATCTGGCCGGTATTACCTCCGGCATGGCCTATCTGCTGGTGGGGCTGTTCGGCACCGGGCTGGTGATGGTCTTCAGGGCATTGCCGCCGGAGCTGATCGCCGTGGTTGCGGGGGTGGCATTGTTCGGGGCGATTCTGTCGGGTCTCACCCGGGCCATGACAGATGAGACCCACCGGGAATCCGCATTGATCACCTTTCTCATCACGGCTTCCGGTGTTTCCTTTTTCGGCATCGGGGCGGCTTTCTGGGGACTGGCAGGGGGGCTTTTGTTCTGTTGGGTTATGACGGAAAGGGGGGACGCATAACTATCATCTATTTTTTTCTTTTATCTTCTGGTACCAGTCTTCATTGCCGTAGAGTTTTTCTTCGCAGTCCGGGCACATTCCGTGGCTGAATCTGGCCTCCGAGTGCGCCTGGATATAGGTTTCAATCCGGTTCCAATAGCCTTTGTCGTCCCGGATATTTTTACAGGAGGAACATATGGGCACCAGACCGCTCAGTGTTTTTACTTCCGCGTAGGCCTTTTTCAATGAACGGTTCAGGCGGATGATCCTGACCATGGCGATACCACCCAGGGCGAAGACAATAAGGATAGAGATGATTTCCGTCAGATACTTTTGGAAAACATCCCCCAGGGTAAAGGCGCCGAAATCCTTGTACGGACCGATTTTCAGGGTTCTGAACATGGCGTGGACCGCGCTGTAATCCAAAGGTGGTATCCACCGGTCATACCGGCCCGCAGTTGCAGCCGGGGAATCCGGTTTGATGTTGAGAAGGGCCACGGTCACCTTTTCCACCAGATCATCCCCGGTATGGGAAAGACGGGAGAACGGCCATTCCGGATACAGTCCTGTGGAAAGGGCGTAGGGAAATCCTTTGACGGACCGGGGATTGAGAAGGGTGATATCATCCGGATTGATTTTTTGTTCAGCCGCCATCTGCTCCAGGATACCGGTGCGGACCGTGCCGGCATCAAACTCTCCTGCCAGGACCTTCAACACCACTTCGTCATGGGGCATGCCGTTGAATGTCAGGGGTGAAAAATCCGTAAACGGATCAATTCCCCGACCCTCGAATTGCTCCCAGGCCACAAGAAAGCCGCCCAGGGAACTTTTTTTGACCGCGAGAACGGATTTCCCTTTCAGGTCGCCGATGGTCCGGATATCCTTCCTGTCCGACCGGGTGAAGATGACCCCGCCGAAGGCCTTTACCGCCTTTCCGTTTACGGACTTCACCAGGGTGGCGATCCGGGCGATGCCGAAGGTGGATTCCAGTTCCACGTAATGCCCGGTGTTTGTGAGGACGAAATCAATGGTCCTCTCTTCTACGGCGGCGTTGACCTCCGGGTAGTTCATGGGAATGATGCGGAAGGGGATGCCTCCGGTGAGACGGGACAGGGCTTTTGCTGTGGGCCGCCACTGCTCAAGGGTTTTGTCGGGGGAACGGAAGGCCAGGACACCTATTTTGACGGGGTCTCCGGCAACTGCCCCAACCGGCTGGCAGAAACAGGAAAAAAGGCAGAAAATAATAATGGCGGCTCTCATATCGTATATCCGTTGATTTCAGGTGCTGGGCAGTATCCGGCGTGTGACTGCACTATGGAGTATACAACAAGGCTGCCGGTCATGCAATTGGACATGCCGGGGGAGGACATAAAAAGACCCGGTATCCGGACGGACCGGATACCGGGTGGTGGTGATTTGGGTTAAAAGACAGGAGATTAGGCGATATCCCGCCTGTCGGACATATCCACGAGGACACGTTCCCTGGATTTATCAATGCCCAGTTCTTTCCGTTTCTTGTCAATGTGGGCGATCATCATCCGGGCAATTTCAATGGGATCTTTTCCGGTGCCCCATTTGCCGTAGCCCTGTTCCTCAAGCCCGTTGAACAGAAGCTCGTGGAACTTGGTCTCCTTGATGGTGGGGAAGCCCACGCCGAATACGGTGAACACTCCTGCGGCCACGAAGTACTGGCCGATGGCCAGGGCCTTTTCACTCATCCATTCCGGGGCACAGCCGGCGGCGGGCAGGTCGGCGATGCTGTTGCCCAAGCCACCCGCCTTCACCATGGCCGAGGCCGCGATGAGGATCCGGGTGTTGTCCACACAGGAGCCCAGGCCCAGTACCGGGGGCATGCCTACAGTTTCGCACACCTCTGCCAAACCGGGGCCGGCCAGCGGTGCGGCTTCCGGGGTGAGCAGACCCGCCTTTGCCAGGGCAATCTGGGAGCAGCCGGTCTGGAGAACCAGGACATCGTTTTTGATCAGCTCACGCACCAATGGTACGTGTACCGAGTCCTGCTGAACCTTGGGGTTGGTACAGCCGACCACGCCGGCCACCCCCCGGATTCTGCCGTTGATGATGTTGTCGTTCAACGGGGAGTAGGAGCCTCTGAAGGTGCCCCCCAGCATATATTCGATATACTCGTGGGTGAATCCGTGGACCCCGCTCTGGATTATTTTGGGGATTTCCACGGGCATCTTCCGGGTGCCGTAACGGGCAATGGCCTTGGCCAGGATCTGGTCGGTGCAGTTCCGGGGTTCATGTTCGTGGAATTCAATGTGGGTGGCCCCTTCGATACGGCACCTGGGGTTGGTGGTGATCAGGTGGG
>JAKSBB010000994.1 GCA_022361315.1 Desulfobacterales bacterium | reverse complement strand
GACGAATTTATTATTTCCCTATATGAAGAGGGGAAATAATAAATTCGTCAAAGGTAATCATGCCCTGGGCCTTGCCGGAGGTGATGATCTCATTGAAGGTTTTGCCTTCGGACTCTCCGTTGAGGATGGTGTCCTTGACCCTGAGGTTGGTTCCCATGATCTCAAAGGCAGCCACCCGTCCCCCGCCGGTTTTGGGCAGCAGGCGCTGGGCCACGACCCAGCGGACCGTATCCGCCAGGCGGATCCGGATCTGCTTTTCTTCTTCCATGGAGAACATACCCAGCACACGGTTGATGGTCTGGCCGGCATCCACGGTGTGGAGGGTGGATAGCACGAGATGACCGGTTTCCGCTGCGGACAGGCCGATTTCAACAGTCTCCCTGTCTCTCATTTCGCCCACGAGAATCACCTTCGGGGCCTGGCGCAGGGCAGCCCGCAGCCCCGAGGCAAAGGTGTCAAAGTCCATACCCAGTTCCCGCTGGTTAAATGTGGATTTCTTCTGGGAATGCTGGTACTCGATGGGATCTTCCAGGGTGATAACGTGGACGGATTTGGTCTCGTTGATTTTATCCAGCAGGGCGGCCAGCGAGGTGGACTTACCGGAGCCTGTGGCACCGGTCACGAAGATGATCCCGTTCTTCTCATCCGCCATGGGCAGGAAGGCTTCGGGCAGATTCAGTTTTTCGATGGTGGGAATCTCCGTCTCCAGTTTTCTGAGCACAATGGCATACTTGCCGGATCGTGAAAAGATGTTCACCCTGAACCTGGCCTTTGTCCCTAGCTGGTAAGACAAATCGCAGGAACCTTCCCTGAGAAGGGTCTCGGTAAGCTTCCGGTCATTGTTGATGAGATTGAGGGCAAAAATTTCGGTCTGAAACGGCGTCAGGATCTCGTAGTCCGGATCGATATGCACCGTCACCAGCTGTCCGGAGCTTTCCACCTGCAGGGGTTTGCCCGGCGTGATGTTCAAATCGGATACATTATCGTGGGAATCGAGCATCCGTGTCAGGATATGATCGATCTGCTGCTTTTTCATGCCGTCCTCCTGTAAGGCCTGAAAGATTGTCGGTAAAGGGTATCAGGCTTCGGTAAAATCCGATGGGGGACTTTTCAGGAAGGGTCTGAATATCCCCTTGTTATTGGCCTTGGCATAGGCCTCGTCAGGGCTGATCCACCCTTTTTTATACAGGTCCATGATGGCATCGTCCAAAAGCTGCATGCCGTATTGCTTACCGGTCTGGATCATGGAGGGGATCTGGTGGGTTTTGGATTCACGGATCAGGTTCCGCACCGCCGGTGTGGCCACCAGCACTTCCAGGGCGGCACACCGGCCCTTTTTATCCACCCGTTTGAACAGTACCTGGGCCACCACGGCACGGATGCCGTCGGAGAGGGTGGAACGAATCTGGGCCTGCTCGGAGTGGGGAAACACCTCGATGACCCTGTCCACGGTTTTGGCCGCACTGGAGGTATGGAGGGTGCCGAACACCAAATGGCCTGTGGAGGCGGCTTCAATGGCAAGGGAAATGGTTTCCAGATCCCTCATCTCGCCCACGAGAATAATATCCGGGT
>JAKSBB010000499.1 GCA_022361315.1 Desulfobacterales bacterium | reverse complement strand
GGTATTCATACGTCCCAACAGACGCTCAAGCGGCTTCTCTATAAACGCTCTACCCAGCAAAATAAACAAAGGCAGCATTAGTACGGAAAAAATAAACAGTATCTCCAGATACCAGAGATGAAGCCCCATCCAGGCAAAGTTGCCGCCAAATGCGTAAAACCCGTCAAAGTAATGGGGATAAAAATCAATCAGGCTGCCGCGAAATCGTCCCTGGGATAGCCGCTCGATATAAACCTGAACCGGTATCAAGAACACCAATGTTCCGGCAATGAACGGTACAGCCAGGCGTGACACTCTCTCCCGGAGAAATCCACCGGGCGTCCTCTTCTTTAAAATATGCCGGGTGGCAATGGCGGACAGAACAAAAAACAGAGGCATCAGCCATTGGGATGTAAAATCCGTGACATACTGAGCGCCAACGGACAGTTCATTGTTCTTTACATGCCAACCCTCCAGATCAAAAAACCTGTTGCAATGAAAGATAAATACGGCCAGGGTGCCCAGCACCCTCAGCCAATCGACGTCATACTCTCGCTTTCCGTGGACGGAATATGTATCGGTTTCCATGGTAGTCTCCCTCTTTATATGATTTAGATTCTGTTCCCATATACGTCTGGGACCATAGAAAACACCAGGGATTGGTCACGAGTGGGACAGGTAACGGTACAAGCGGGACCAAATTAGAAAATGGGTTGAATTTTTGTGAATGTCCCGGAGAAATTTACCCGATCAGGTTCGACAAACACAGAGGCATTTAGGGCTTATGTGTTTTGACGATCCCCTTGTCCGGTTCATAGACCAGGGACAGCCCGAGAATTTCCGACCACTTATCCGCAGTTCTCGCCATGAAATCCGTTTCTTTTAAGGACGATAACGCCTCTTCCCAGGCGGAGACGACGGCAGGTGGGGTATCTTTGGAAAGCATGATAAAACTGGGTGCGGTTTCCAGGGCCAGTGACATCCGAAACCGGGCAGTGGGTTCTCCGGCATCACGAACCAGTGTCGGCAGTTCCAGATCCGAGGAGATCATCAGATCGATGCGGCGGTGAAGCAGTTTTCTGATATTCATATGATGGGTACTGACCTGTTGAACGGAGATCCCTTTATCCATAAGGGATTCGGTCCGCCAATCGCCGATCATCCCTCCCACGTGAATGCCCCTTTCCCGGACATCGTCCAGGCTGTTAATTCTGACATCCGCCTGCTTTAAAGAAAACAATCCGTGGGTCCGTGTGACGATGGGGCCGATGAATGAGAAACCAAGATCAGCCCTTTGCCGTGTCCGTCCACAGGTGAACAGGATGACATTCGGGCGTTTCAGCGCCATTTTATAAGCCCTGGCCCAGGGCAGAAGCATGATATCATTTTGCTTTCCCAACCGGGCAATGAGTTCACGGACAATATCCACACTGATGCCCACCACCTGCTCTTCCTGGGCAAAGTTGGTGGGGGGCTCCTCACAGGTCAGAAAAATGGTTTCCTCAGCAGTGGCGGACGCCACGCTGAACAACAAGGCCAGCAACACGGCTATCACCCTGATTACCGGTAAAAGTCCAGTCGTCACCCCATGATATCGTTGAAGTTTCGCCATAAAACAGAAGTATATACAACCCTGGCGGAAGATGCAATTCCAACAAGGTCACCACCAGCGAGGTTACCAGTAGAAAGTCTCTAATATTCAGGAGGTTTGAGTGCGGAGCGTTTTACTTATTATCACCTGAGGAATCTGTGATCTAACAGGGTTTTTTAAGTTTCTTCACTGCCTGCGCCACAATAGTGGCCTTATCGCAATGTGCCCCGGTTTTGGGGCTGCAGTCCAACAGAACGCCCATGACCTTGTCTGCGGTATCATCGTAGCCACCGTCCTCCAGCCGCGTCAGAATGTCCGACATAAGCCGGCTGAACGCCTCACACCGGGTGTAATCAGCAGTTGCCCGCTCATGGAGCCGGCAGGCCTCTGCCAGATCCGCAGAGATGTCATCAGGCAACTTTTCGCTCATGGCATCTGTCGTCCGTGT
>JAKSBB010000380.1 GCA_022361315.1 Desulfobacterales bacterium | reverse complement strand
GGAGCAGACTTTTTAGAGTTGGCCACAACGATTCCGTCATAACCCACTTTTACCTCAACGATCTCTTTAACGCCGTTTTTCATGGCTTTTTCCAGCTCGCTCTTTTTGATCCGTCTGGAGGAGTTGGTGATATCAGGATGCTGAACGCCAACACCGGCGCCGAAAAGTTTGTGACCGCCGCCGGAACCGGTGGATTCGATTTTCGGGGTTTTAAAAGCGGTGGATTTACCGAACTGTTCGGCAACAACCGTGGCAAAGGGGTAAACAGTGGAGGAACCTACGATAGAGATGTAATCTCTTGAGGAACCTGCATACGCGTTGGACAGGCCCAGACCGAAAATCAGGGCGGTTGCGGCTACCAGAAGTTTTTTCATTTTGTACTCCTAAAAGGTTAAAAAAATATAAGGTTAAAGGGTTAACAACAACTTACCATCTTCTTTCAAACTTTTTCCTGAGCAGGACAGCGACAGCGTTCATGGTAACCAGGAAAGCCAGCAGTATCATAATGGCTGCGGAGGTTCTTTCCAGGAATGCACGTTCCGGGCTGTCCGCCCATAAAAATATCTGTACCGGCAGAACGGTCGAAGGATCTGTAAATCCGCCGGGGATATCTACAATAAAGGCCACCATGCCGATCATCAGCAGCGGGGCGGTTTCCCCGAGAGCCTGTGCCATACCGATGATGGTACCGGTGAGCATACCGGGCAGGGCCAGGGGAAGGACGTGATGGGTAACCATCTGTGTTTTCGAGGCGCCGACACCAAGGGCGGCTTCCCTTATGGAAGGCGGGACAGACTTCAGCGCGGCACGACTGGCAATGATAATGGTGGGCAGCGTCATCAGGGTGAGCACCAGGCCGCCCACAAGCGGTGCGGATCTCGGCAGTTGGAAGAAATTGAGAAACACCGCAAGCCCCAGAAGACCGAACACGATGGAGGGAACCGCAGCCAGGTTGTTGATATTGACTTCGATCAGATCCGTCCATCTATTTGTGGGCGCAAATTCTTCAAGGTAAACGGCAGCAGCCACACCAATGGGAAATGAGAGCAACAGCGTCACCACCAGGGTATAAAAGGAACCGCATGCAGCCCCCCAGATTCCTGCCAGTTCGGGTTCCCTTGAGTCGCCCGCAGTAAAGAAGGTTTTGTTGAATACCTTCTTGACCTGGCCGTCGGCAATGAGTGTATCCACCCAGGACAGTTGCATATCGTTCATGCGCCGTTCGCCTTCGGGCAGCGTCCTGTCAATATTGCCCTTCATCAGCATATCCACGTCATCATCGGCCGGAATCCAGATTTTAATGGTGTTACCGATTTCATGCCGGTTACGCATCACAAAGTCCTGCAGAATGAACGAGGCACCGGGGCTGACGAGATTGTAAAGCTTGCGTTTGTCACGGCGTTTCTTGACATCGGGAAAACTTTTCTTCAAAGATGTCCTGACCAGACCCAGGTAATTGGCCGCGGCCAGGTTTTCCTTGTCAATTTCCTGGGGATCCAGATAGATCTCCAGCTGAACCATGGTTTGCTGAAATGCGGTATATCCGTTTGCAATGATACTTACAAAGAGCAGTGATAGAAACGCCAGGCTGATGACAATCGCCGAAAGCCCGAGCCTTCTGAACCGGCGCTCCCGTTTGTAGCGCCTGGCAAGTCCCTTGTTTACAATATCCATGGTCCGGACTTTCGGTTTGCCGGATCCGTTCATAGCATCTGAATTATTCATATTGCTCCCTGTATTTCCGGACCACCACCAGGGCGATCACATTCAAAATCAAGGTAACGACAAAGAGCATGAGGCCTAGGGCAAAGGCGGCCAGGGTTTTAGGACTGTCAAACTCCTGGTCGCCGACCAGCAGGGTCACAATCTGGACCGTGACCGTTGTGACCGTCTCCAAAGGATTTAAGGTCAGATTGGCCGAGAGTCCTGCGGCCATCACCACGATCATGGTCTCGCCGATGGCCCTGGAAACGGCCAAAAGCACCCCGCCCACAATACCGG
>JAKSBB010000316.1 GCA_022361315.1 Desulfobacterales bacterium | reverse complement strand
GCCAGGGCCATCTGATCAACGGCTGCATTGAAGTTGGGCTCCGTGAATACTTTGGCCTGCTCCGGACAAGATTTTACGCAGGCAAAGCAGAGGATACATTTCCACCGGTCGATATCGGTGACATCACAGGAATCAATGGCATCTTCCGGACAGGCATCCGTGCATATCCCGCATTGCGTACAGATCTCTGTGTCTGTTTCCGGGGTAAAGGGAATGGTTTCTTTGATCTTTTTCAACATGATCAGTCTTTCGGGGACCAGATACGGCCGATTGCCCGGCAGATGTAATGGGGGGAATGCCACAGGCCCTTCCACAGCGTCAAGGGTTTCCCTGATCCGGATACCGAAGGCGGCTGCCTTGGCCAGATCCGCAGCATCCGGCCGGCCTTCGGCCATGGGACGGTTCGGCCCGGAATAGGAATGCTCACCGATGAAGGCACCGGCAGCCACAGGCATAAACCCCTGTTCGACACAGATATCCCGGAGTTCTATGAGCGCATCATCGTATTCCCGGTTACCGTATACCACCACCGGTACCACCGCTTTACCGGCGCCGGTGAGCTGCCGGAACAGGGGGACGGCAGACTCCGGCAGCCTGCCGTAGTACACCGGTGCCGCAAGAATCACCAGATCCGCTTCCGACGGCTGAGTTATATGAGTCCGGGAAGCAGCCTGGGTTAAATCATGCTCGATGATTTCCCTGGGGGCAATGCCGTCGGCAATGGCCCGGGTAATACGCTGGGTGGTGCCGGTGGGGGAGAATATGTAGATTTCTAAGCGTTGAATGTCCATGGATTTTCCTCTTATGAAGTGGGTTGCCGAAACGGGCAATCGCTATAATGTGGAGGCCCTGGATGTGAGCCCGTTTATTGAACCGAATATTATGGGGTGGATGTAATACGGTTCCTTCCATGAGTCAATTTTTTTCTTATTTTTCGTAGAATGTGATCCGAAAAAAAAACACCGGTTTTCACATAATCTCTCCCCTATTTCTCCACATTTTGAGCGTATCTTTATCCCAGAGGGGAAAGCCCCCCATTAGTATGATGAATCAGGAGATAGGATAATGGGAAAGATGAGTCAGATGGTTGATATGGCAGGGCTTAAGGGAAGCGCAAGCAGAACGTTCCCATTTGCAGGGATAACAAATCTGACACCCGAAGCCAATGGTAGGGGAACGGTGGAAAATACCAGAGATATGTTACCTGAACTGCAGCACCTGATCTTAAAATGGTACGGCAGGGAATTCTCCGGGTTTGAATATACATCTCTGACCTGCTGAGGGTATCAAGAAAAAACACTGATGGATCGCCGTATCCACAGGTAAAACCGAGATCATCGTCCCCCCTCCAAACTCTTTCCTATTATTCAAACAAAATTTTAATCCACCGGCATTTACAAAGATGCCATCCACATTATAATAGATCATGTTTGTTATACCCTGATTGATGAGGGTGACCCCAATGACACCACCACGGAGCAATACCATGAATACATCCCAACGCCATTTAATTACCCGGGACCTGGCAGCCGTTGCCATGGGACAAAAAGCCGCAGATCTGATCCTTGAGAACGGTAAACTGGTGGATGTCTGTACCGCCAGAATAAGAAACCGGTGCGGCATCGCCGTATATAAAGGGTATATCGCTCTCGTGGGAGATACAGATCATATCCTCAGGGATGAACATACCTCTGTGGTGGATGCCGGTGGTAAATATCTCTGCCCCGGCCTGATTGACTCCCACATGCACGTGGAGAGTTCCATGGTGGACTTACCCGCATTTGCCGCTGGCGTGCTTCCCCACGGCACCACCACCATCTGTCCGGATATCCACGAAATTACCAATGTCCTGGGCATGGATGCCCTGAGGCTTTTCAGGGACAGCGGCAGGGATTTGCCCCTGAAGGTGCTGACGGCCATGCCGGTCTGTGTCCCGTCCCTGCCGGGAATGGAAGATGCCGGTGCCACTGTCGGGCCGGACCAGGTCGAGGAGGCCTACGCACAGGGGCTGGCATTCCTTCAGGGGGAGCAGATGAATTTTCCCGGTGTGGTGTTCGGGGATTCGGAAGTTCATAAAATCACCGGTCACGGGCTGGCGGCCGGTAAAGTCCTCACCGGCCATTATGCGGGAGAGGATCTTAATGCCGGCCTGAACGCTTATGTTGCGTCAGGGATGATCGCCGACCATGAAACCACAACTGCCGAGGGGGCCATGGCCCGGGCACAGTTGGGAATGTTTGTCCAGCAGCGGTACGGCAGCGCCTGGCTGGATCTACCGAACCTGATTACGGCGATCACTGAGAACCCCGGAATCGACACCCGGTTTTTTACCCTGGTCACCGACGATGTCACCCCGGCCACCATCGCCAGTGACGGCCATCT
>JAKSBB010000928.1 GCA_022361315.1 Desulfobacterales bacterium | reverse complement strand
TCACCGCAGGCATTGTGGGTTTTCCATTAGGCATTCCGCTCCACCTTTTCCTCGGAATCCAGCTGGCCTTTTGGGTCGTGGCCTTTCGTTGGATCACCAACCGGTTCGGCCTCATCGCAGGCGCTATTGCAGCCGTGCTTTTGAACGGCATTGTCTCTGCCTTTACCATGTTTTTCGTGGGCGGCATGGGTGCGGTTCTGGCCACCATGCCCTTTTTAATTGTCGGTTCTCTGATCAATGTGGTCATTGCGGCGGTCTCCTGGAAGACCGTCCGTGCCGGCAAGCTGATCTGACCCACACCATGGCAACGGCCATAAACATCCACGATCTGACCTTTACCTATAAGGGTGCAGACCACCCGGCCCTGGACCAGGTATCCCTCTCCGTAGCTGCCGGGGAATGCCTGATCCTGACCGGCCCTGCCGGTGCCGGTAAATCCACCCTCTGCCACTGCCTCAACGGCCTGGTGCCCCAGGTGCAGGAAGGCCGTCTTGAAGGGGATATTCTCGTTGGGGGAAAAGACGTCTCTCAATTCCGTGTTCAGACACTTGCAAAGACCGTCGGCCTGGTGATGCAGGATCCCGAAGTGCAGATCGTGGGGCGGACCGTTGCCGAAGATATTGGATTCGGCCCGAGAAATTTTCTGGTGGAGGCGGCCAGCCTTCCGAATCTGATTTCAACGGCGCTGCACCTCACGGGCCTCAAGGGATATGAAAACCGTCAGACGGCAGATCTGTCCGGCGGTGAAAAGCAGCGGCTCACGGTGGCTGGGATTCTGGCCATGGAGACACCGCTTCTTGTGCTGGATGAACCGGCCTCGGAGCTGGATCCCGCCGGCCGCAACACCCTTTACCGGAACCTTGCCCGGTTGAATCGGGAAAACGGGGTAACCCTGGTCATCGTGGAGCACCGGGCGGATGATCTGAATGGCATGGCAGACCGGGTGGTGTCTCTGGACCGGGGCAGTATAACAGGTATTGCCGAAGTCGACGGAAGCAATCTCCCCCCGCGATCACATGCGTTACCACGGCCACCGGAAATCCCCTCCCCGGACATAAACACCCCTGCTGTAATCAAGGTCCGGCAACTGAATTTCAATCCCGGCCGCCCCGTTTTAAGTCATGTCAATCTTACCATCCGGCAGAAGGATTTCATCGCCCTCATGGGGCACAACGGAGCCGGCAAAACCACCCTGGCAAAGCATCTCAACGGACTGATCCCGCCGCCTGAAGGCACCGTCAAGTTTGAAGGACATGATGTTTCCGGTATGAGATCCTCAGACATCACCCGGGCCGTGGGCTTCGTCTTTCAGAATCCGGATCACCAGATCTTTGAGTCCACCGTGGCAGGTGAAGTGGGTGCAGGACTTGTTCACCGCAGATTACCCAAATCGATTATATCCGAACGGGTGGATGAGGCCCTGAAGGTCACGGGGCTGACCACCGCCCGGGACGTCCATCCCTTTACCCTGGGAAAGGGTCTCAGGCAGCTCGTGGCCCTGGCCTCGGTCATTATTTTGAAGCCGGAAGTCCTGGTTGTGGACGAACCCACCACCGGTCTGGATGCCGAAGGTTCCGCCAGAGTCATGGATATTCTGACCCGGCTTCACAATTCCGGCACGTCCATTCTCTTTATCACCCATGACCTTGAACTGGCGGCTGCCCATGCCCGTCGCCTGGTGGTGATGAACCAGGGCAGCATTCTGATGGATGAGGCAATGGACAAAGCATTCCTCAGTCCGGACAAGCTTTTGGATGCCGGTATTTTCCATAGGAAGGAAAGGCCGTGACAGATTCCCAAAAAACAAGACCGGAACCGGCAACCCTGGATATCCGCAGCAAGTTAGCCCTTTTCCTTGTTTTCATGTGTTGGACCGTGATGTTTACCCACCCGGGCTGCCACGCAGCACTGACCGTGATCATCCTGGCTGCCGGTATAGGTAGAGGCCTCAGGCCGGAGCGAATGCGCGAAAGGATTGTTCCCCTTACCCCTTTGCTTCTGATGATCTTTGTATTTGCCGGATTCACCACACCCGGCGGAATGATTCACCCGGAAAACCATAGCGTATTGCTGACCTTTCCCGGCGATCTTTCCATCACCCGGGGCGGCCTGCTGACAGGCCTCTCTTTTGTCCTCAGGCTGATCAATATGGTCACCGCCACCCTGCTGCTTCTTTCAGTAACCCCGCTGGATGAGCTTATCACCTTGTTCACCACGCTGCGCCTGCCCGGGACCCTTGCCTTTATGATCACCACGGCCATCCGGTTTGTGCCTGAACTGGATAAAAAACGGCAGCGGATTATCATGGCCCAGCGGGCCAGAGGGATTTCCCCGGACGACGGCCCCTGGTATCAAAAGCTCCGAAGCAGGATCGCCATCATGATTCCCCTCATTGTCAACGGTATTCTCATGGCCGAGCAACTCACCATGGCCCTTATGAGCCGGGGGTTCGGCTACCGGAACCAATGGACCGTTACACAGGCCTTAACATTCAAACCCAGGGACTATATTGTCCTGGCCCTGAGCCTGGCAGCACTTGCCGCCGGATGCCTGATCCGGTTCAATACGGACTGGGGCCGGATATAAAAAGGAAACCCTCATGGCAAAAGACAGCCGACCTTGGTGCGTCACCCTTTGCATTTCATTTTGTCTTCTCTTTACCAGCCTGGTCCCGTCTGCCGGAGCCCGGATCACCATCGGCATCATCGGAGACCAGTTCGGTGTCCGGGGACGGGTAGGATCTGCTGAGTTTGAGACCCATAAAGCCGCGGCCTACCGGGCCCTGGCCGACGGTGTGGCGGCCCTGAACCGGAAAGGTCCCATGGATACGGTACTCCACGTGGGTGATCTCACCGAAAGTACCCAGGCTGATGACGTCATCACAACGGATTTCAACCGGGCCGCCCGGATGATGGCCGCACTTTCCTCAGGCAGCAGTCCCAAATGGTTTCTGGCCCCCGGCGACCACGACGTCAACCCCGTGGAATGGGTTCAGAACTCCCGGGACAGATCCAAAGAGACCCACTTCATCTCCCTCTACCGAACCATCAATCATCGAATCGGCGACCGGCTCTACTACAGCTTTGATATCAACGGGTATCACTTTGTTTCCCTATATTCCCACGACCATCTGCGCAGTGACCCCAGGTGGGGGAATATTTATCTGGCCCGTGTCAGCGACAGTCAACTGGCCTGGCTCAAAGAAGATCTTGCGGCTGCCGCAAATTCCCGTGGCATCATCGTCTTCACCCACCAGCCTCTCTGGTATAACCGGAGCGCATGGACACCGGTGCACGATGTCCTGGCCGGGTACAACACCCTTGCCGTCATCGCCGGCCACTACCATTATGATCAAAAAGATCACGTGAGCGACGGCATCGAGTACCGGGTGGTGGGGGCGCTTGGGGGCCACGTTAAAACCGCTGTTGCCGCATACGGTGGCTGGTGGCACGTGACCCGTCTCACCATAGGGGATGACAGCAGCCTTACATGGCAGCTTATCCCGGTCGAAGGGGGAAAGAAAGAGGCCTTTACCAGCCGGTGGGACATGGACCGGGTCCAGGCCCTGAATTATGCCCTTGGGGATGCCGCCCGAAACCTGGCCTCCCAAAGCATTTACATCAAAGACGGCAGACTTGTGGACGCGGACGGCAATTCCCCGGCCACCCTCACGCTGTCCGGATTGGGTAACCCGGTGGACCAGGTGGTGACCGCGGCCATCACCCTGAAAGCGGATGCGGGCTATACACTCACATCCGGAAAATACGCCGCCGGCATCTGTGAGAACGGACGTGATGCTGAGTCCTGCCGGGTAATTCCCGGTGCGAACATTGCCTATTCCAATAATTCAACTGTCCGTCCGGCCTGTGCCAGGTACACCCCGGATTTTTCCGAATGCCTTGAACACAAACCCTTCTGGCAAGGGGTGATCACCCAAAAGGAGGGCCGGATTCCCGAGCCCGGAGAACCCATTCCTCTGACCATTTCCCTTGAATTCACATCCGAATCCTCCGGACGCCTCATGCGCATCTGGCAGGAGACCGCCGTTCAGGTAAAGCCTTTTACCGATTAATACACCCGGCAGATAAAAAAATGCCGCCCCTGCAGGAAGGGACGGCATGTTACCAGGCGGAGATGGGAAAGTTTAGTTTAGGGTCGTCGTATTTTCCTGAGAGAATACCGCCTGGCCTACTGCGGAAAGACTGGAACTTGCGAGGATTTTAAGGGGAGTATTGTGCTGATTACAGAGCTTTTTCACCCTGATACAGGCGTTGTGGCTATTACAGTTGACCGGACACAGCACAAGGTCCGATCTTTTGACACGGGCTTCAATGTCCATTCCGGCACCCTTGATATATCCGTCATGGTAATCGAATTCGCCGCCCGCTTTTTCAACGATATCTTTATAATAGGCTTTCATCTTTGTGATCCCGCCGATCATAAAAATTCTTCTGGCGCATAGCTGGTACTGACTGCAGGATTCCCGGCTGCAGTCGGAGGATGTCTGGCAGGGAGGCGGGGCACTTTCCCCCAGGACGGAGATGAAAGATTCCATTTCCTCCCGGATACTCTCATTTTCTTTCCGGGCCAGGGCAAGGGTGGTTTTAAGCTTCAATACATTGCTTTCCATATCTTTACGTGTAAGGTCCTGGGCGTTACGCTCGGATTTAAGGACCGCCACCTGTGCCTCAAGTTCTTT
>JAKSBB010000884.1 GCA_022361315.1 Desulfobacterales bacterium | reverse complement strand
CGGTGATCCGGTTAAAGGAGCGGTTGTTTGCCTGGGTCAGTGCGGATTTCAGGTTTTCAGTGCTTATGGTCACATCGGTGAGGACATAGGCCAGCATGGTGGCCATGTCCGGCCGTATCATTCCCGATCCTTTGGCCACCCCTATAATGTTGAATTCTTTTATTCCGGAATCTGTGGGTAATTGTCCGGTTTTTCGAACAATCTTACTGCAGGTGTCTGTGGTGAGGATGGCATCTGCAAAATCTTCGATGGTCCCCGTATCAAGTGCTTTTGCCACCATCGGGATGCCTGATTCAAACTTGTTCATGGGCAATGGCTGGCCGATGACGCCGGTGGAGGAAACCATGACAAGGTCCGGGGAGAGCCCAAGGATATCGGCTGTCTGCCGTACCGCCGTCTTTGCGTCATCCAGCCCCTGTTCACCTGTAAAGCAGTTGGCGTTTCCGGAGTTGACCAGGATGGCCTGTAGTCTGCCGTCGGCAACAGTTTCTTTTCCTAATATGACCGGTGCAGCCACGACCTTGTTCCTGGTAAACAGGGCGGCACCGGTGCAAGATGTGTCGGCTACGATCAGTCCGAGATCCCGTAACCCTTCCTTCTTTTTAATTCCGGCTGCAATACCGGCAAACCTGAATCCTTTCATAATGTATCTCTACTCCCTTTAGATGATGTCTTTTTATAATTTGCGCCAATAATAAGGCTGTTATCCGGAGATGTAAATGGTTTGGCAACCGGGATGGGCTTTTTATTCGGTAATTACCTTGTGAATCATATATGACCGCTTACATTTATATGATAGAGAGTAAAAAGCAAATGTGTTTTTCTGCCATAATTCATCAGTGTGGAGCGAAACAAATGCAACGAAACAAACCAACCAAATATGTGTTCTGTGTGATAACGCTGGTGGCGTTATTGTTGGTTGCCTCCTGTGTGTCAAAAGACAGAAGTGCTATCGGCCAACCCGTAGGTGACGTTTATGTGCTTCCTGCAGAAACGGAACCCACGGGAGACCAACACTGGCAGACCAATGATATTGAGGTGATCTACCAGGTGGCAAAGGTTGTTGATTCATTTACGGTTGAAGGACAAGTTCAGGTCCGGAATGCAATCACCAACACATTTCCTGCTGTAAAATATTTTAGATTTTATATCCACTATCTTGATGCAGCCAATAAAGTGCTGGGTGTATATCGAATCCCTTTGCGTGTGGGGTACAAAATGGCGGTGCCTGAGAAGCTGCCGTTTTCCCGTCTGCCCACAGCACCACCGGGTACGGTTGCCTTTGCCTTTGGTTATAACGCTACATTTACCAGCCTGTCTTGGGGAGATGAAAGCCTCGGTGACTGGATGGTGTACTTTTCACCTGTTAGTAACGCCAAATAAGAATATCGGGATAAAAGGAAAATAACAATGTCCAGCAGTACATTCGGAACCCTGTTTAAAGTCAGTACATTCGGGGAATCCCATTGCAGAGGTGTGGGGGCTGTGGTTGACGGTTGCCTGCCGGGGATGACGCTCAGCGAAGCGGATATTCAGCCACAGCTCGACCGTCGCCGGCCCGGCCAGAGTGCGGTGGCTACCCAGCGCTCGGAATCAGACCGGGTTGAGATCCAGTCCGGAGTCGAAAACGGCAAAACACTGGGGACACCGATTTCCATGTTTGTGAGAAACAAAGATCAGATCCCCGGGGATTACGCTGATATGGCTGACATTCCCCGCCCCTCCCACGCTGATTTCACTTACCAGAAAAAATATGGAATCCGGGCGTCCAGCGGTGGGGGCAGGTCGTCTGCCCGGGAGACCATCGGGCGGGTGTGCGGGGGAGCTATTGCTGAAAAAATCCTGTATGAGGCTTACGGAATAGACATCGTTGCCTGGGTGAGCCAGGTGGCGGATATAGAGGCATCATCACCGGATATTGAAAAGATCCGCAGATCAGATGTGGATGCCACAGCCATACGTTGTCCGGACAAAACCGCGGCTGACCAGATGGAAACACGTATCCAGGCGGCCAAAGATGCCAAAGATTCCCTTGGGGGGATCGTCACCTGTGTGTGCAGGCAAGTTCCTGCAGGCCTTGGGGAGCCGGTGTTTGATAAGCTTGAGGCCATGCTTGCCCGGGCCATGCTGTCCATACCTGCCACCAAAGGATTTGAGATCGGTTCCGGATTCAAGGGTGTGCAAATGAAGGGGTCTGCACATAATGATCCTTTCACATTGAAAAACGGGCAACTGGGTACCAAATCAAATTTCAGCGGCGGGATTCAAGGGGGGATTTCCAACGGAGAACCCATTGTTTTTCGGGTGGCGTTCAAGCCGCCTGCCACCATCGGATTGCCCCAGGAAACAGCGGATTTTAACGGCAATGAGGTTGTGCTTGAGGCAAAGGGGCGCCATGATCCCTGTGTCGTAGCCCGGGCCGTTCCCATAGTTGAAAGCATGGCTGCACTGGTGCTTGCCGACTGTGCTTTGATACAACGATCCAGAATAAAATAGCAGCCTCTCTTCGGGCGGTCTTGACACAGGTGGTTAAAGATAATACTTGTATGTGCAACACAGATGAGGATGACCTATGACCGCCCCGAAACAAAACTTTATGGACAGTTGCCTGTTTTTTAATACCAATGCCTTTTCCAGGCATCTGTTAAAGCTGGCTGAAGCCGCATTTTCAGATATCGGTCTCTCCCCTGCCCATGCTTCTCTGCTGCTGCTGGTCTATGAAACTCCCGGTATCAGTCCCAAAGATCTAAGCAGGTTGCTTCAGCTCAATCCCTCCACCGTGACCCGGTTTGTGGATGCCCTGGT
>JAKSBB010001077.1 GCA_022361315.1 Desulfobacterales bacterium | reverse complement strand
GGCGATTCCGTGAACCTGGCCGCCCGCCTTGAAGGTGCCAACAAGTATTACGACACCTATACGATGATTTCACATTTTACCTACGATCAGGTGAAGGATGAGGTGGAAGTGCGTGAGCTTGACACCATTCGCGTGGTGGGTAAAAAGGAACCCATAACGGTTTATGAACTGCTGGAGACCAAAGGCAACCTGGATGATGCCACATCCGATCTGGTACGCCGGTATAACAGCGCACTGGCCCTCTACAAAAATCGTCAGTTTGACGAGGCAAAAGCAGAGTTTGAATCCATCGTAGGAGATGTGCCTGAGGACGGGCCTTCCAAAACTTATATCTCCCGGTGCGACGCCTATCTTGACGATCCGCCGGGTGAAGACTGGGACGGTGTTTACAACCTGACGGCAAAATAGAATCTTGAAAAAAAGACCGGGCCGTGGTTCGCAGCTCTGCAAATCATGGCCCGGCGATTTTATCAGGCTAAATCCCGGACAGCCCCTTTCAATACTTTCGCGATTTCAATATTTTGGGGGCATTTTTTCTCCGCCACGCGAAAATCCGTATGCATGATATTCTCTTTTACCGCTTCCGGCAATTCCCTGAATAACCGGGATGCAGTGTCACGATCGCCGTATCCGTTATGGTACATGCTGTACCGCAGAATATCACTGATGGGGATATCACAGTCCACAGCCGGTTCGCAGATATTTGCACAGCCCGTGCAATAACCGGGGGCCGTTAGCTCGGCAAACCGCTCAAGTCTTCGCATGTCACCACCCGACAGGTTGTTTTCTTTTAAGGCAGCCTCCACATTGGCCTTCAGGATGGTCATGTTCGGCATAGCCGAGCAGATGCTGGCGATATTGGGATTCTCCCATACCACCTTCAGTTTTGCCTGTTCGGTGGTATAGCCTTTACGCATAAAGCTGTCCGTCATTTCCAGGGCGTCATCGGTTTCGGAACCAATGGAGGCACAAAAATTGGCGGTAAAGGCCGCCTGGGTTTTCATGGCCGTCATCCCGATGCCGGCTTCGGCACAGGCCGCTACGGCCCGTTTCATCCCATCCTTTACCATCAGCCGGTAGTTGTAACTCATCATGATGCCATCGATCCACCCCAGTTTTGCCGCTGCCATCATGCTCTCTTCCATATTTTTATGGGCGCTGAATCCGAAATAGCGAATTTTCCCTTCAGCCTTGGCCTTATCCACCCAGGCTTTGACCTCATCCGTCAGTTCTTTTTCAACGTTGCTCACATAATGGATAAAATACAGGTTGATATGGGAGGTGTTCATCCGCTGGAGAGACTGGTTCAAGGATTTGGTCAGCTTTTCCGGATCCGAAGTCGCCGCCTTGGTGACCAGGAATATATCCTTACGGTCATCCGGAAATTTGGTGAAGTATTTGCCGATGGCCTTTTCATTTTTCCCCCAGCCGTAGGAATCTGCCGTATCCCAATAGGTAACGCCCAGCTTAAACGCCTGCCGGAATACCAGTAGATCGGATTCCTTGAGCACCCCGCCAAGGGAAAGAATGGAGACATTTTCTCCTGTTTTACCGAAGGGGCGTTTGGGGACCATGGTTTGTTCCCTTGTATCGGATGCGTTACCGCCCCTGGCGGGTGATGCGTCGCCCAGAGCAAGCAGTGGCGCCCCTAAACCAGCAGCCGTAGCTGTTTTTACAAATTCTCTTCTGGACATATTTTGCTTTTTCCGGGACACGGTCACCCTCCTTTTTTATCAAGTTTGGATACAGGTACGGATCATTTTATGTGAACACCATTCATTCAAAAACAGATATCAATTTTGCCTCCCGATGACAAGTTCCCATATCCGGTGAGGCCGGGTCATCACTCCGACCTCGTTCCGCTTATAGAACCGTAAGCAGGGGGCACGACCACTGCTCGTGCATATTTTATTCTGAAACACGGGTTTTGTCTGGTTGAATAGCTTGGACAATTGGATATGGAAATCACCGTCGCTCTCAGTAAGGCACACCCTATAATAACCGGTCCCCCCCCTGACTGAGGTTAACCAATGAGACCGATCCGGTGCATGGCAAATTTATAAAGAAGGGCCATTTCCTGTTGGCTGGGGTTTCCGTAATCCACACCGATCAGGTCACACCAGTCTCTGTCATATAGACCTTCAACCACCTCAGCCTTGATTTTTTTTCGGACTGCCGTGGCCTGGTTGCTGAAGATGGATTGTAACTCATCATCTGATATCGGCAATGCCTTTATCG
The DNA here is from genome assembly GCA_022361315.1 of Desulfobacterales bacterium. The sequence goes on along the minus strand of JAKSBB010001077.1, from coordinate 3,475 downwards.
CGTTAATATAAACATTAATATCCTGCCACCCTTTTGATTTCGTATCGTCCTTCGCGGCTTCAAGGGATTCCACATCATCGGTTGCACGCCACCGGGCCGTCGCTGCAGCCATCTGGTCTGAGGGGACTGACAGGGCGTCGCTGAAAAAATGATCGCTTTTCATCAGGGCGGATAATTGTGTTGCCTTTTCCAGGGTCATTCTTAAATCGTATTCTTCCCAGGGTTTGACGATAAATTTGTATATACCGATATCATTGATGGCTTTGATGGCCACCTGAATATCTGAGTAGGCCGTCATGATCATGCATATCAGGCGTGAATCTTGGCGTTGGGCCCTGGACAGGAATTCAACCCCGGTCATTCCGGGCATCCGCTGATCGGTGAGCACCATATCAAATGGTTGTTTCTCAAGAATAGACAGGGCTGATGATCCGCTGCCAGCAAGAGTGATGTCAAGATTCATGTCACCTAGAATCCGGTTCAATGCCCTTAAAATGGGCTGTTCATCATCTACGATCAATAGTTTTGTAATCTCCATATCTGACTCCTTTTTACTGGCTTTCGCATCGCTTAAAGCAGAAAATAGCAATTAATATGCCATAACCCTGATGAGCGTAGAAACGCTCATGGGACAGGAGATATGTCCGGAAATGCCTCTTATTGGGCAATCGGTTTGTGCCTCAAATTGATAGCTTGGCATAATATGTCTCATTTTGATAGGAGGCTTGCCCCTTGATTTATCCTTTGTATTCAATAAATAATAGATTCTGAGCCCTCTCCAAGTTTTTTTGGGCCGCCTGACAACTTAGACCCTTTAGGAGGATTTCATTCATATAGAAAAATGCTATCAAATTGATAGGATTTGTGAGGTTGGACTCTATTCATTCGTCACCCCAGGGTCCAAACGGCTGGTTGGGCGCACTATACCGAACTTTGCCATAATTGTCTGTATGGCATGCTCATTGCAAAATTCACTGGAACAATCAGCCCGTTAACCCCAATTGATTACGCAGAGGAAAGAATGGAAGAGAACAGACGGATTCTGATAATTGATGATGACGAAGGTATACGGGAAACCTACAAGGATATACTTGTACAAGAGGCGCCCAAAGAAAAACCGATGTTGAAAAAGGGAATTGCCCTGTTCGGCCCTGTCCCCTTTCAGGAGGTTCCTGTTAAACGGCGGCCCGTGGGGACCTTTGATATTACTCTGGCGAAAGACGGTTATGAGGGAATTGCAGCAGTCCAGAAAGCTGTTGATGAGAATTATCCCTATGCTGCTGCATTTATTGATATGAAGATGCCCGGGATAGACGGGGCTGAAACTGCCAAGGAGATCTGGGGAATTGATCCGCTGATAAAAATTATAATTGTGACGGCCTACAGCGAATACACCCCTGAAGACATTATTGAGGTGATAGAAAGGGAAAACATATTCTACCTGAGAAAGCCCTTTAACCACGAGGAAATTCTACAATTTTCCCGGGCATTGTCAAATGAATGGAACCTGGAAAAAAAAAGAGATGCGCTGGAAAAGGAACTCAAGCAGACAAACGAAAATCTGGAGGAAAAGGTCAAGCAGCAGGCCGCCATGATCGTTCAGGCGGAGAAAATGGCCAGTATCGGTCTGCTGGCGGCTGGTGTGGCCCATGAGATCAATAACCCAATTACCTTTATCAATGCCAACCTCTCTGCTTTAAAAAAGTATCTGGGCAAGATATCCGGACTAAACAGGTATTATGAGGAGATGGTGAAAACCGCTGAAAATATCGGTTCAGATGACTTTGAAAGCGTTATTGAAAAGATCAGTGAATTTAAGCAGGTGCACAAAACAGCGTTTATTCTGGAGGATCTTGAAGCGCTTGCCGACGAAACCATCGGCGGCGTGGACCGGATCAAGAATATTGTTCAGGAGCTTAAAACCTTTTCCCGAAAAGATGAAACTGAATTTAAACCCGCAGATATCAACGAGATTATTAAAGGTACCCTGAAAATTGTCAGAAGTGAGCTAAAACACAAAGCTGTGGTCACTAAGGACCTGAAGGCACTTCCAAAGATCTATTGTTTCCCGAGAAAAATCAGCCAGGTAATTATTATTCTGCTTATCAATGCCGGCCAGGCCATCGAAGAAAACGGGCATATTGGAATTATGACGGATGCCGTAACCAATGGCCAGCGCAAAACAGATGAATATGTGAGGATCAGGGTAACGGATTCGGGAATGGGGATACCCGAGAAGCACATGTCCAGACTGTTTGATCCTTTTTTTACCACCAAACCCGTGGGGACCGGAACGGGTCTGGGTCTGAGTGTTGCCTATGAAATTATTGCCGCCCACAACGGGCGGATACAGGTAGAGAGTAAGGTGGAGGAAGGCAGCTGCTTCACCATTCTCCTGCCGGTCAATAAAATGGATGCCGTATATCACAATAAAGGCGTGGGGGGGCCACAAGCGGGTGACCATGGAATCCATTAGAAAATTTGTCGCCAAAAACAGAATCGCCGGTATAACAGGCGTGGTTTTGACTGTATTGCTGGGCAGCCTTGTTCTGGTGAACTACAGAAGCCAGTTGAAACTGCAGAATGCATTAAGGGATCATATGTTCCATAATCTGGAGTTACATACGGCCAGGGCCAAGGATTTCTTTTTGGAACGGCGGCTGGATTTACTGGGCTTGTCACAAACCGGGGAATTGTCTGAATACTTTTCAAAATTTTCAGCAGCAGACACTGCTGAAAAGACCCTTGAGAACAAACTTGATCAAGTCCGGAACCGGTTTCATGTCATGATTCAAGACCACAGCTATGAGGGGATAAAACTATTCTCGGGAATTGCAATATACGACAGAGAGGGCGCCAGGGTTCTTTATGTTGGTGATGATGGCCTTTCTGATGATTTCAGTGGTGCAGATGTGGGGGAGAAGGATGAGTTTCCCGGGCAGGAAGTAGAATTCAGAATAGAGGGTAAAGGATCAGATTTGATGATTCTTATGGATATGCCCTTTGTTTACAACGGGAGGTGGCAGGGATATGTGGTGGCACAACTGAATATAGAGACTGTATTGCCGGGTGCGATTCATGCTGGCCGTGAGAGGGGGCCCCATCCGGTTTACATTGAATTCGGAAGAAACGGCGAAATCATCTCTTATCCACCTCAGTCTACTGAATTGGCGCGTTCCATTGGCAGTATACCAGACTCAGAAATCAGGACGTTTACACGAATCGAACCGGGCAGCCAGAGTCAAAGGACGTATATTGGGATGAGGATGAGAATTGACGGGACGCCCTTTTTTATAAGCCAGGCCTTTCCGTTCGATGCCGTGGATGATAACAACCCCGTACTCCTGCTGATCATGTCTGGGGTGATGGCGCTTATGATTATAGGAAGCGCTTTTCTCCTGTGGCGTTCCAGGCACAGGGAATTGCTGTTGAGAACCGATTTGGCAAAGGAGATTTTTTTGAAGCGGGAAATTGC
>JAKSBB010001306.1 GCA_022361315.1 Desulfobacterales bacterium | reverse complement strand
GCTAAAGCAAAAGGGTGGACTTTCGATGAATGTAACGGCAGTGGTACAATCCCTGGGGTATTTTCTCCTGGCAGGACTGTTTGAGATCGGTGGCGGATATTTGGTATGGTTATGGCTACGGGAGGGAAAACCCGTAAGCTATGCCGTGGCAGGTGCTGTGATACTGGTATTGTACGGGGTGATTCCTACCCTGCAACCCGCTGATTTCGGCAGGGTATACGCCGCGTACGGCGGGGTGTTTATTGCGCTTTCCATCCTCTGGGGATGGCAGGTGGACGGTGTCGTACCGGACCGGTTCGATCTCATCGGCGGGGCCGTGGCCCTGGTTGGGGTCGGGATCATCATGTACTGGCCGCGGGGCGCTGTTTAGACAGTCTGGTTCCGGGAGGTTTAAACCGGGTAGAGATGAGACGATCAAAGATTATTTAAAGGTATGAAGCCCATGATAAGGATTATAATTACATACTCATTCTTGTTTTGCTTTTTAGTATCGTCCCCGGTGTTTTGCGGGAATTTCTCCGAATCGGCTTCTTTTCAGAAGGGGATAAAGACAGGCACCATTGTTAACGAGAAGCTTTCCGAAATATCAGGCATTTTTTCTTCCCGGAGAAACAGCGGTGTGTTGTTCGTATTGAATGACAGCGGTAATTTACCTGAAATATACGCTGTTTCACACGGGGGAACGCTACTGAAGACATTCCCAGTGGCGGGTATAAAAAATCGTGACTGGGAGGATATGTCGGGATACCGGCACAGGGGAAATGATTTTTTGATTATAGGTGATATGGGTGACAATAAGGCGGTAAGGGCGTTTTGTACCTTATATGCCGTAAAAGAACCTGAAGTAACAGCTTCAATGGCAACAGCGCCATTGGAAGTAACCTGGCGAATGCGTTTCAGGTATGCCGACGGCCCCAGGGATTGTGAGGCATTGGCTGTTGATGAACCGAATCAAAAAATTTACCTTCTGAGCAAAAGGGAAACATATCCCACCCTCTATGAGTTACCTCTATCCTTTACACCTGAAGATCGTATGTATACGGCAACACCGGTTGCCAAAATTCGGACCATCCCCCAACCCACCCCGGCCGACCTTAAGGAAAAGTATGGGAAATATCGGTCCCAACCCACGTCTATGGATATCTATGCCGATGGAACTGCCCTTATGATTCTGACCTACAAAAACGGCTACCTCTTCCGTCGGGGGCCGAATCAGACTTGGGCAGAGGTGTTTAAATCCACACCGGAAACCATATCCCTTCCACTTCCCAATACAGGGGAACTGATCCAGCGCGAAGCCTTGTGCGTAGACCATGATACAAAAAGCATCATTGTTACCACAGAGCAGTTACCGGCACCCATATACACGCTGATGCCCCAAAACATCCCCTGATTCCTGTCAAAGTATCTATACACCGCATGTAATCCCGGCTTCGGGGGGCTTTATTTCACGAGGCCAGCAGGAATATCGTTCCTAAAAGGATAATAATAAGAGCTGCCCCGATTTCCAGAATCAATTCAATGTAATCTGCGAACTTGGGGCGTCTTGAAAATCCGGCCAGAAGTGCTGTTCTGCCTGAAATGCCCGCCAGGACAACACCGGATAAGGTAACGGCCATGCCGGCGGATATCGACAGCCCCATGGCAGCACCGAGAAACGGCATACCCATGGAAACGGCAAAAAGCATGGCCATGACGACACCGGGACAGGGAATTAACCCGATGGTCACGGCCGATATAAATGCCGGCGGCTTGTTGGGGGGATCGTCCTCTTCGGTGGTGCCGGATGCCATAACTCTCCGTATGCGCCGTGCCACAAGAAACAGTCCCAGCAGGATGATCAGTGAATAGCTGACCGTCTGGGTGATAAGGGTGGCGTTATCAAGTGAACCTGAAATTCCGGTCTGGAAAACATATTTTCCCCCGAGCACCAGGAGTATGCCTGAAATACCGTGGGTAAATGCCAGGATGTTGCCGAAAGCCAGCCCCCTGACCGGGCCGGGGCCGGCAGCCAGGATATAGGATAGGGCAACCGCTTTACCATGGCCGGGGCCGGCCGCATGAACCGTTCCGTATAAAAAACCGACTCCGAGAAGTATCATCATCGGCATGATATTGCCCGTTGCCTTGAACTCCTTTGCAAGGGCGGACATTTTTTCCCTGAGCTGCAATTGCCATTTTACGAAAACAGAGATCCATTGTCGGGGTATCAGCGTCTGGCTTTTTTGGGGCTGCCGGGTATTAACACTGCTTTGATTTTCATTTTTTTCATCATGGGGGAAGTCCCCGGGCTTGGTTGTAAACGGGTTTGCAAGGGCTGCACCACAGCCGCAGTGGTGAAACTGAGGCGAAGATACAAGGACCAGGAACAGAACTATGAGACAGATAAAAATAGGTTTCATTGGATGTAAACCGAGGTCAGAAATTCGTTGTAAACGTGAGCGACGTTGAATCCATGCAGGGGGGAGGCATCCCGGCCCGGTGAATGGGGATGTGGGTAACAGGAGATGGGCCGGGATACCTTAAACCTTCTAGTGCCCTTCAGGTTCCGGGGTCTTCCGTTCGTTATCGATCTGGAATGTGAGGGTGGCGGTCAGTTTCATCTGCAGATATTTATCCTTGTCCGCTTCCGGGGCGTCTTTTTTGATGAAATACCGGATGAACCACCGCCCCGTATCGGGCAGGGCCACAGAGATACGGCTGCCCTCTACCTCGGTTTTGGGGTAGAAGTTGTCTTCGGCCACGGTGGAAAAGCCCATGTATGTGCCGTCCCATGTACCCTTGCCGGTATATGGTTTTCCGTCCAGGTAGACATCCAGTTCAAGATTATCGCCGGGTTTCAGGGTGAAGAGATCTGTCCTGGGGACAAGTTCCAGGGCCAGGCCGGCACGGGCCGGAAAGGTTGCGGAGGGTCTTTCGCAGTTGACATAGGTCTTTGCGTATTGTTTGGCAAAGTAGCTCTTGTGGACCTCTTTGGCCCTGTCCATGATTTTGGCCATGGGCTTGATGGTGTGGCGTTCTTTTCCCTTTTTATCGGTGTACACCGTGTAATATCCGGGTGTGGTTTCCGCCGTCAGGGTCCAGGTACCGGGAGCATCGTAGTTGACCATGTATGAGTGAAGGGATTTTTCATCTCTCACCGTGATGGGGGTGGCGGTACCGTCCGGTGATACCACATTGACACGGTTGAGCTTTTTCCCACGGAGGCCGTCCGCCACCGGTACATAATGGCCGTAGCAAAAATACAGGGGCAGAGATTTGTCCTCATCGGCAAAATACTGGGTGGACTGGATATACAGCGAGTGGGCAAATGTCTGGGGGACCTGGAAGGACAGCATCAGCAGGCCGGCAATAACAGCAGCCATACGGCCGGTGGACACAGTATTGAAGAAAAAAGTGAAGGGGGACTGCATGGTTACTCCTTTTTGTTTTTGGATGATTCAGTGGGGCCTGGGACAGCGTTTGGCAGGGTGGAACAGCCGCAACCACCGCCGCAGCCACAGGATGAGGAATCGGTTGATATCATTCTCTTGAACCGTCTATACAAATAGTAAACAGCGGCAATAATGATAGCTATGAGAACAAGTTTATCCAGCATGGGTTTCTCCTTTGATTAATGGTCCGGGTCCACAAGGCTGACGGCGATCAGGCCGTAAATACCGGTCAGTGCCACCAGTAAAAGGCGGCCGGTATCCGGCCGGTTGCCTTTCCGGATAAGGGATGCGCCGAAGAACAGAACGGCACATAAGGCCATACCACTCAGGGATATCCAACTGCCCGGCCGCAGTGAAAAACGGGTGAACTCATCGGTTTCATAAATACCCAGCTTCAGTGTAAACGGGAAAAGAAAGTCGTGGATTCCGGCGGCAGTCGTGGGGGTCGCCCTGGACATTTTATGGGCGTAGGTTTTGATCGGGGTAAACGTCCTGTCCATGGCCACGGCACGGATGGTGGTATGATCGGAATAAATGGCGGTGACGTACAGGGAGTTGAAGATCAGCTTGACGTCCATCCGGTCCGGGTC
>JAKSBB010000240.1 GCA_022361315.1 Desulfobacterales bacterium | reverse complement strand
TGGCCGGCGCCGCCGAAGCCCACGGTCACCTCTGCCCGGGACAGGTGGTGGGGGTAAGGATGGCCATGCTGGGCTGTGACCTCATCGGCCTGGACACCCCCTCTGTCATGCCCCAGATCAAAAAGATCATCGTGTATGTGGAAATGGACCGGTGCGCCGCAGACGCCCTGGCCCATGTCACCGGGGTCCGCCTGGGCAGGCGGTCGCTCAAATTCATCGACAACGGCATCATGGCCGCCACCTTTGTGAATCTTGAGACCCGCAGGGCCTTTCGCATCGTCTCCACGGAAACCGCCCGGGACAAGGCAAAGGAATTGATGCCGGAGATTACGGACAGCCACCGCCAGCAGCTGGAAGCCTATAAAATAATGGACACGGACGATCTGTTCGACGTCTCGGAGGTCCGGGTGGACATCCCGGCCTCGGATATGCCCGGCCCCACCCGGTTCAAGGCCGTCTGCACCCGCTGCGGCATCGTGGTCCGGGATAAAAAGGAAGTATTCATGAACAACGAGATCCTCTGCCGCCCCTGCGCCTACGGATCATATTTTCAGCCAGTGAAAGGAAGCACCCATGCGGAAAAACGGCACCACGCCCTTTAAAACCGTTCCCGTAGAAGAGGCCGTGGGCATGACCCTGGCCCATGACATGACGGAAATCATCCCCGGAAAATCCAAGGGCCCGGCCTTTAAACGCGGCCACAAGGTTACCTCCGGAGACCTCTGCCGCCTGATGCGCATGGGGAAGAACAACCTCTATATACTGGATCTTGACGAGACCCAGGTCCATGAAGACGAGGCCGTGTTTGAACTGGCCTCGGCCCTGGCCGGCCCCGGGGTTGAATTTTCCGCAGATCCCAAAGAGGGCAAGCTGGAGCTGCGGGCCTCCTATCCCGGTCTTTATAAAGTGGATGTGGAAGCACTCACCGAGTTCAATATGCTTCAGGACGTCATGTGCGGTTCCATCCACACCAACACCAACGTGCAAAAAAACCAGAGCCTGGCCGGCACCCGCGCCATTCCCCTGGTCATTAAGCGCAAACATCTGGATGAAGCCACAGCCCTGGCAAAGGCCGCCTACCCCATCCTGTCCGTGGCCGCCTACAAGCCCCTGAAGATCCGCCTTGCCATCATCGGCAACGAGGTCTACAACGGGCTGATTCAGGACCGCTTTCAGGATATTGTGGAAGAAAAAGTCCGGGCCCTGGGAACCGATGTCCTTGAAACCTGCATCCTCCCGGACGACCGGGAAATCATCAGCGGCAAGATCAGGGAATACCTGGATAAGGACACCGACCTGATCATCACCACCGGCGGCATGTCCGTGGACCCGCACGATGTCACCCGGGAGTCGATCGAGGCCTCCGGCTTTGACGAAACCCACTACTCCTCTGCCGTCCTGCCCGGCGCCATGTTCCTCCTGGGATATACCCGGACCACCGCCATCATGGGCCTGCCGGCCTGCGGCCTCTACCACAAGACCACCATCTTCGACCTGATCCTGCCCCGCCTTATGGCAGGGGAACGCCCGGGGAAACGGGATCTGGCCAGCCTATGCCACGGCGGGCTGT
>JAKSBB010000222.1 GCA_022361315.1 Desulfobacterales bacterium | reverse complement strand
TTTTCTTGGAGAAGGTGATATCCCCGTCATCGGCGTCATCCGCGCCTGTAATCAGGTGAAAGATGGTGGTCTTGCCCGTGCCGTTGGCCCCCACCAGTCCGGACCGTGTGCCCGCCAGGATCTGGAGATCCGCATTCTTAAGCAGAATCTGTGACCCGAATTGCTTTGATATATTGGTCAGATGAATCAATGTAGTTCCCCGGGAAAAATCTGCAAATTACCACGTCTGAGGATCAGGAGGCAAGAAAAAGGATTGACATCAACGCTAATAATTTAGGTTATCCCGGCAAGCGTTCTGAAATATTTTCAGTTAATTATAATCGTTTTCATAATACCCGGTTTATAGTATAACGGCTCCGGAAGTCAAATTGACCCTATTAATAGGACAACATACCACCCATGATTGATCCACTGGCCAACCGGTTGGTTCAGCCCCTGCTCAGACAGACGGCCCGGCGCCTGAAAGCATTTAATATACATCCGGACCAGATTACCCTGGCCGGTTTTATTGCGGGGCTTACGGCAATCGCATGTATTTGGGCAGGCCTTTATAAGGCCGGCCTTGTCCTGATTATTATCAACCGCTGCCTGGACGGTCTGGACGGTGCGCTGGCCCGGCAGACCGCCACCACGGATGCCGGAGGGTTTCTGGATATCTGCCTGGATTTCCTGTTTTATTCCGGGGTGGTGGCGGGCTTTGTGTTGGCGGATCCCACAGCGAACGGGACGGCCGGAGCCATTCTCCTGTTTACGTTCATGGGTACGGGCAGCAGCTTTCTGGCCTTTGCGGTCATGGCGGAAAAGCATGGCCTGGGCAATATGAAGTACCCCAATAAATCACTTTATTATATGGGGGGACTGGCCGAAGGTACCGAAACCATTGCGGTGTTTGTCCTGATGTGCCTTTTCCCGGAATATTTCCCCGGGCTGGCATACGGATTTGCAGGGATGTGTGCGGTAACCTTTACCATCCGGATCATTTCGGGATACCGCACCATACGAAAATTTGAAAAGGAATCCGGCGAATCCGACACCGGGACAAAATAGCGCCGGCCGGGATGACCTGAGGTTTCGGCCCGGATCCGCCAGGCGGACCCGGGTCGAAGGAATGATTATTTCATATAGGGATCAATAATCGTGATCCCGTTCGTCTCAAACCGGTCCATTTCCATCAGGGCCGGGATGGATGCCTCCAGGGAAATCGTTTCCCCCAGCAGCAGTTCCGGTGCGAGCTTGCCCGTCTCGATCATCTCCCACAACGCCGGGTAGCGATGGGCTTGGATACCGTGGCTGCCGTATACCTCCAATTCGTTGGCAATGACCTGAGCCATGGGGATCTCCGGGCTGGCATGATCGCCCAGCATCAGCCCCACCTGGATATGACGCCCCCGCTTCCGAAGACAGGCAACGGAGTTGAAGCAGGGCTCCGGATGGCCTAAGCCGTCGATGGAAACATGGGCCCCGCCCCGGGTCAGGTCCCGAATGGCGGCCACCGGGTCCGTAACCTCACGGCTGTTCAGGGTATGGACCGCCCCCAGTTTGCCTGCCAGTTCCAGCTTATCCTCACCGATGTCCACGGCCACCACATTGGCCCCCAGGGCATTGGCAATCATGATGGCGGACAAGCCGACCCCGCCGCAGCCATGGACCGCCACCCACTGGCCGGCAGAGACCCGTCCCTGGTCAACCACCGCCCTAAAAGAGGTGACGAACCGGCATCCCAGACTGGCTGCCGTTGCATAGGCCATGCTGTCCGGCAACCGCACCAGATTGACATCAGCGTAATCCACGGCCACATACTCGGCAAAGGAACCCCAGTGGGTGAAGCCGGGCTGAAACTGGCTGTCGCAGACCTGATGGTTACCGGAATGACATTGGGGACAGCCGCCGCAGCCACATACAAAGGGAAGTGTGACCCGGTCTCCGGCCTGCCAGTTAACCACCTCTTTACCCGCAGCCTGGATCTCCCCGGCCAGTTCATGCCCCGGCACATGGGGAAGGGTGATGTCCGGATCATGCCCCATCCATCCGTGCCAGTCACTGCGGCACAGCCCTGTGGCCAGCACTTTGATCACGACGCCTTTGTTTCCCGGCTCAGGATCCGGTAAAGTCTCTATCCCGGGTTTCGCCTGAAAAGACTCGTAGCATACTGCTTTCATCCATACCTCCGTATTTCACAATTATTTGGGATGCTTCAGTATACGCGGGATGCCGTGGAAATGTCCTTGCTTTATCTTGTGTGAAATCCGATAATTTTGAAATTAAACACCAGAATAAAACCAATTATTGAAAGAAAATTCCACATGAAGACCATAGATGAAAAGGATTTGGAAATGCTGACACTCCTTCAGGCGGACGGCAGGATATCCAACACCCGGCTGGCCGCTGCCCTGGCCATGAGTGAAACCCCTTGCTGGCGGCGCCTGAAACGGCTGATCGAAGATAAAATCATCACGGGGTTCCAGGCCGTGCTCAACCGCCGGAAACTCGGGTTCGGGGTGATGTCCTTTGTCCAGTTGTCATGCAGCCAGCATGATCCGGAGATCACGGAGCAATTTGAACAACGCATCCGTGACTGTCCCCAGGTATTGTCCTGCCACAACACCACGGGGGAGGCGGATTTTCTCCTCCAGGTGGTGGCCAGGGATTTAGACGATTACTCCAGATTTGTGGACACGGAGCTTCGGCGGCTGCCCGGGGTTACCCGGATTCGTTCGAATATATCTTTGAGGGAATTGAAATCTTCCAACCGGTTGCCGTTGGAAAACCAAGGGGACGACGATTAACCCGGAGATTTCTAACCGTAGTACTTTATTTCGCCCTGCCGATGGGCAATTTGGGAATCCATGATGATTTTAGTAAGGTCTTCGGATTTTTTCCCCCTGAACTCATAGCCCTCTATGAATCCATTGGCGGTTTGAATCACCCGGACCAGATTCACTTTTCCGTCCACAACATAGATGGACTGATCGTTTTTATTGACAAAATTCAGGTTGATTCGCCCCTCGAAATTGAGTTGCCGGTTTAATATATCCTTACGCCATTTATAGCCGCTCAATAAAAATCCGATCCCCGTGATGCTGATATCTTTCAAAACCAGCTTCTCAGAAATGGATCGTTGTCTCTTGAGGAGTTCAATTTTACCGTCAATATCAAATATGATCTTAGGATTTTCCCGAAAGCCCCGTCGCAGGTTAATTAAAACAATTTCAGGTTTGTATTGCACGATGAAATATTTTGAATCGGCCTGAACAACCCGGCCAAAAAGGGAGACTCTCTTTTCCCTCAGATAAAGGGTGCTGATATTTACGATTTGCCCTCTTCTGACCTTTGCATCACTGGGCTGGTACATCATCAACAGGTTTTTGAAATAATCGGCTTTTCGAATGATCACCCTGCTGGTGGACTGGTTGTCCCGTTCATAATTAATCGCTAGATCCACATGGGAATTCAAGAGGAAGTGTTCCTGAATCTCTTCATAGCTTTTTCTTTTATTAAACATATGAAAAATGTTTCTCTTCGTTTGTTTCCCAATTCGTCCGGGCATTATGAACATGACGACATCTGCAATACAAATTTGAAGATCAATTCCAATACAACCAGCGTTCTAACATCATCGGATTGAAATGATCCGGACTTTACAAATTGTTAAAGGTAGTTCTAAAATAAGACCGGGCTGAATTTAATCAATCCCCACACATTCACTCACACCGACACCATTCCTTTTTTCCGGTACATCCGCATCAGAGAGACATCCATCACCACAAAGAGCAATACGGGTAAAAAGAGGAAAATGAGGGTCAGAATGGCTGCCAGGGACCGGTTTGACGAACTCAGCAGGGGCAACAGCGTCCCCGTAAAGGAGGGCACACTGCCGCCGCCGATGAGAAAGACCAGGAAGTATTCGGAAAAGGCCACCAGGAACACCACACTGCCGCCGGCAATGATTGAGGGAACCAGCAGGGGAAACTCCACCCGGAACAGGATATCCGCGGGGGTTGCGCCCAGGTTACGGGCGCAGGTCCGGTAGTCCTCTCCCATGGTCTGGAAGCCCGCCACCAGTGCCCGAAACATATAGGGGTAGGAAAACATGGCCAGGATCAGGACCACACCGGCCGTTGTGTCTGCCAGGGAGATCTTGATAAATATGAAGTGAAGGCCCATGGCAAAGGTCATGGGCGGCACCAGTGCCGGTGTCAGCAGCAGACCTTCCATCAGGGCCTTGCCCGGAAAACGGTTTCGTGCAAAAACGGCGGCCGGCACCAGGCACATCATCAGGGTGACGGCCACTGTCAGAAGAGAGAACCCGAATGAGGAGGCAAGGGCCAACAGGATCTTCTCATGGTGACGTATGAAGAAATCCACACCCCGCAGTGAAAACGCCGCCGGCCAGACATCGGGAAACCGCCAGCCCGGGGCAAGGCTTACCAGAATCAGGACCGCCACGGGCAGCAGGAACAGCAGGGCCAGAATCCCCAGAGTACTTCCATGATTGAAATCCGTATGCTTCATAGCTTGCGCACCCCGTTTTCCAGGCGGCTCACCGCCCGGGAATAGGCAACGATGAAGACCACGGCAAAGGCAAACATCAGGGTGAGGATGCCCATGGCCTCCGGCCGTCTGGCCAGATCGTGCTTAAAGTAGATGTCATATACATGGAGGCTGAGCATGCCGGGACGGCTCTCACTGAGGAGATAGGGGATATCAAAGGCGCCGAAACCATAAAGGAAAAGAATGATAAAGCCGGTGTGCAGGGCCGGAACCAGCCGCGGCAGGACAATGGAAAAAAAGATCCGGATACCCGATGCCCCCAGCATGGCGGCGGTCTGAATCTGACGGACGTCGAATCTGGCCAGGAGCGCCAGTGCAAGCAGCATGGCAAAGGGGGTGCCCTTCAGGGTATATGCCAGAATCATCCCCAGTCCCCATCCGGAATACAGGATGTTGGGAAACTCGTGCATGCCCTGAATCAGTCCCAGGCTGTGGGCGGCCGAGGCTATCACACCGGAACGGCTCCAGAAGATCAGTATCAGAAAGGCTACGGCAATATGGGGCAGAATCAGGGGGATTTTATATATCAGCGACAAGGGGGCAAGTTGCACCGGCAGCCGCCAGACCCTGTAGGCCAAGATTGCCCCTGCCGCCACCGCCAGAGAGGCCGAGGCCGCCGCCACCCACAGGGAGAAACCAAAGGAGGCAAAAAAGGAGGTGTCGGTCAGCAGGATGCGATAGGCATCCAGAAAGCCCCCGGCACGGGGCAGCGGCGTCAGCACACCTAAGGACTGGCAGGCCGTCAGGGCAGCCCCGCCGCAGAACAGCACCAGGTAGGGTAACAGCAGCGGGGAAAGCCCCAGGGCCAGCCGAACGGGCCGGCTCTTATTTGCCTTATTTATTAAGGACATGTTCCTTCCAGCCCTGTTCCAGGGCTTCAAGATAGGACGAAGGGATTTCGGGAACAGCCACCTCACCCAAGACATCAGACCCCAATGTCGCCGGCCCCAGGTCTACGTCCCGGAATCGCTTCTGATCCGCCTCAGACAGACGGGCAATATCCAGGGCCGTGAAATCCCCCCAGTTGTCCGGACGGTATTTGGACAATTGGATATCCGGAGAGATCAGCAGGTTGGCCAGGACCATGCCGCCAGCCTTGTTGGGTGCGTTAAAAGGAATGGCTGTAAAATGGGTGTTAAATATGGCGCCGTCCTTCAGCACGAACGTCCGGGCGGTGTCCGGATAGCTGCCCTCTATGATCTTGCCCTGGGCGTGGGAAGGCTGATAAGACATGCCGAAGACCACTTCCCCCCGGGAAAACAATGTATCCAGGGTTGCGGAGTCTTTCGGGTAGGTCCGCCCTTTCTGCCAGAGGTAGGGCTCCACATCGTTGAGCCAGCGCCAGAGCAGCGGGGCCTTTTTCGCAAACAGATCTGCGTCCCAGCCGGCCATGTATTGTTCGTGTCCGCCGGTGACGGCATAAAAGACCTGGCGGATAAAAGCGGAGCCGGTGAAATCCGGGGGCTGGGGATAGGTAAAGCGGCCCGGGTTGGCCATAATCCACGCTTTCAGACCGGCCAGATCGGCAGGGGCGGTTTTCACCTGCGCCGAATCATATTCAAATACGAATTGCGCCCGTCCGTAAGGTGCTTCATACCCCTCCACGGGGTATCCGAAGTCATGGGTGACACCGGCCGGGTCCACGTACTTCTGAACGTTGGGAAGCTTGTCTGCAAAGGGGCCGAACAAAAGACCTGCTTCCCTGGCGTTTTTGAAGTTCTCCCCGTTGATCCAGAGCAGGTCAATGTTCCCTTTTTGTTTACCGGCCGCTTTTTCATTGAGCAGCTTGTTTACAAACACCCCGGCATCCATGGGCACCCGCACCAGTTTGATGTTGTACCGTTTTTCCATTTCATCGGCCACATAGGTATCCACCCAGTCGTTGACATGGGCCCATCCCCCGTACATGTACCACCGGACCTCGGTGCCGTTTGCTTTTGCCGCAATCTGTTCAAATGAAAGGTTTTGCAGGGCATCATCACCGGCACCTGCCGGGGCCGCGGGGAGTATCAGGGCGGCCCAGAGGATCATGAGGGTCAGTGCGGTTCGTTTCATGGGGTCTCCTTGTTGTTGTTTTTTAA
>JAKSBB010001129.1 GCA_022361315.1 Desulfobacterales bacterium | reverse complement strand
CGGATTTTACCCTGGAGGTTCTGCCGTTTGGCGGTGAAAATACCGGTTTCACGCTGGATGGCTGCCTGAACCTCCGGATTGTCTGTGTGGGCTGTCAGATCGGCCGGCCAGGTGATTTCATCTGCATAGTTGTTCTCCGCCGTCAGCCGGGCCGCTTCCGCCTGCTTGAACCAGATGTAGCCCTGAAGCAGGGAGAGGGAGGCATCCACCCGGGAACTCTTCAGCCGGATCAGCAGATCTCCCTTCTGTACCGAATCCCCCTCCTTTATATAAATCTTATCGATGATACCGCCTTCCAGGTGCTGGACGGTTTTCCTTTCCTGGGTGACCTTTACCGTACCTGGTGCAATCACTGCCCCGGTCATGGGAAAGGTGTAGGACCAGACGCCCAGACCGCCGAAGAAGATGAGAAGAACGATACTCCCGGCGATGATGGTGTTCCGGGGACGAACCTTGGATATATTCATGGTTTCTCTCCTGATTAACCGTTTTGCCTCTGTCTATGCGGGTTCTGGGGGGGCTCGGCCGGTGCCATGACCTTGGTTTTCGAACCGTACATCATCATGGTACCGTCTTTCATCACCATGACCTTGTCGGCGGATTTCAGGTAAGACAGATCATGGGCCACGATGATGCTTGAGGCGTCCCTCTCCTTGAGGTCCTGGAGGACCCGTTTGAGGCAGGCCGCACCGGTTTGGTCAAGGCTGGTGTAGGGCTCGTCAAGGATGACCAGGCAGGGATCATTGTACAGGGCCCTGGCCAGGCCGATGAGCTGGGTCTGTCCACCGGAAAGAGACATGCCGCCGTCCGTGACCCGGGTGTCATAGCCCTGGGGAAGGCTTAAGATCATCCGGTGGGCGCCGGCTGCTTCGGCAGCCTGTACGACCTTGCGGGAATCCACCTCTCCCATCCGGGCAATGTTTTCAGCCACGGTGCCGGGAAGCAGCTCCACCGTCTGGGGCAGATAACCGATGAACCTTCCCAGATGGGATTTATCCCATTGGAAGACATCGGCGCCGTCCAGCCGGATCTTCCCCGCCATGGCGGGCCAGAGCCCCAACAGCATCCGGCAGAGGGTGGATTTGCCTGCCGCACTGGGGCCGATAATACCCAGCTGCTCACCGGGGTTCAGTTCAAAGTTGATGTTTCGCAGCAGGTACCGGTCCTGAAGGGTAAGGCTGACGCCCTCCACCCGCAGATGGCCTTTGGGCGTCGGCAGGGTCATGGTGTCAGAGTCTTCCGTCATTTGGAAAAGGCGTTTCAGGCGGCGGTAGGCGCCCCGGACCTCAACGGTGTTTCTCCAGGTGGACATGCAGCTTTCAATGGGCTGAAGGGCACGCCCCATGATAATTGACGCGGCGATCATGATGCCGGGGGTGGAGCGGTTCTGGATGGCGAGATAGGCGCCGGTGCCGTAAATGGCCACCTGGAGGGAAATCCGCAGGGTTTTGGTGACGGAACGAATCAGCCCGGCGTAACTGCCGGCAGCGGTCTGGAGATTCAGGACCTTGTGATTCCGGTCCTGCCACCGGTTCACCGTATGGTCCAGCATCCCCATACCCAGTATGGCATCGGCATTGCGCAGGGTCACCGACAGCATACCCTGGTTTTCGGAATGGCGGATACCGGCGGCGGTAATTTTTTTCCGGGTGATTATCTCCTGGAGGAGACCCAGCAAAATGATGATGAGCGTGCCGATGCCCGCCACCATGCCCATGAGCGGATGGAGAATATAAATGATACCCAGGTAGACCGGCACCCAGGGTAAGTCAAAGAAAGAGAAGAGGGCGCTGCCGCTGAAATATTGACGCAATTTGTTGAGATCGGTGATTCCCTGTTGGAATCCGGCCGGTTTCAGCCGTGCCCGGTCAGTGACCATCTGTGAGAGGACCCGGCGATTGTAGCTTTTGTCCAGATCCACACCTGCCTGTACCAGCAGGCGGGACCGGATATAATCCATGATGCCAAGGGTGGTCAGGGAGATGAGCGCCCCCACGGTGATGGTGACCAGGGTGTGCATACTGTAACTCTGGAGCACACGGTCGTAGATGGACAGCATGTAGACGGGGAAGGTCAGGTAAAGCAGGTTGAT
>JAKSBB010000229.1 GCA_022361315.1 Desulfobacterales bacterium | reverse complement strand
TCGAGCTGCTGAGCCGCTCGCTCGCCGGTGACCCGGAGCGCTGGACCAAGGCGGCCGCCGGCGTCCTCGGCGTCACCGAGGAGACCACCACCGGGGTGCACCGCCTCTACCAGCTGGCCGCCAGCAATGAGCTGCTTTTCCCGGCCATCAATGTCAACGATTCCGTGACCAAGTCCAAGTTCGACAACCTTTACGGTTGCCGGGAATCCCTGGCCGACGGCATCAAACGGGCCACCGACGTGATGATCGCCGGTAAAACCGTTGTGGTTGCCGGTTACGGTGATGTGGGCAAGGGCTGTGCCGCCTCAATGAAAGGTTACGGCGCCATCGTTCTGGTCACTGAAATCGATCCCATCTGCGCCCTCCAGGCGGCCATGGAAGGATACGAAGTGGTCACCATGGAGGAGGCCGCCTCCCGCGGTGATATCTTTGTAACCGCCACCGGCAACTACCATGTCATCACCGGTGAACACATGGAACAGATGAAAGACGAGTCCATTATCTGTAACATCGGTCATTTTGATAATGAAATCGACATGGCCTATCTGGAAAACAATCCCAAGGCCGTGAAGCTCACCGTCAAACCCCAGGTGGACAAATGGACGCTTGAATCCGGCAGATCCGTCATCGTGCTGGCCGAAGGCCGCCTGGTGAACCTGGGTTGTGCCACAGGACACCCCAGCTTTGTAATGAGCAACAGCTTCTCCAACCAGACCCTGGCCCAGATCAAACTGGCCCAGGAAGATCTGGAGGTGAAGGTCTACACCCTGCCCAAGGAACTGGACGAAGAGGTGGCAAGACTCCATCTCAAGAACCTTTCCGTGAATCTGACCCAGCTGACCCCGGAACAGGCCGACTACCTGGGTATTTCTGTAAACGGTCCCTTTAAACCCGATCATTACAGATACTAAGCCGTAATAGATCGTCCCCCGCCAATACGGGCGGGGGACGATTTTCCATCCTTAAATATTAAATCTTCACAAGCATCGTTGCTATCCGTTCTACTTCGCTTGACTTTAGGGGCCACCCCTGCTTATTCTGACCCGGTTTAACGCAAGGAGAACTTTGGTGGCAGCAAATATCCCACGCTTCATATCAAAAAGTCGTGTCGTCATCCCGGCGATGTGTATTCTGGGCGCTGTTTTTATCGGAACGATATGGGCCGCCCTGGATGCACGTATTGTAAAACGCATTGTCGTCAGTCTGGCCTCCGCCCACCTGGAGAGACCGGTCCATATCGATGGTCCTGTCTCATTGTCTTATTTCCCTTTGATTCGCATCTCCGCCAGGGAGATAAGGGTGGAGAATCCCATAGATTTTGGCACAACCGATTTTATTGAGATTGATATGCTGCAGTGGCAGGTTCATCCCATGTCTGTGCTGGTCGGGCCGCTGGAGATGGCGCCCCTTATGGTCTCAGGTGTGCAGGTCCGGTTTGAGCGGAATACGTCGGGGCGCGGGAACTGGGAACGAAGTGAAATTGATGCAGAAGGTATCGATGTGCCGTTGATTTCCGAGACTGAGGCCGATGCCTTCCCTGTTTCTGAAGAGGATTTGGATTTATTTCAGGAACCGGACCCGGACACGCCTTCCTCCAAGACAAATACCGACGGTGCAGTGCCACTATCCCCGGTGCTGCTGAGCCTCATCACCCACGGGATGACGGCCACGGATTATCAGCTTGAATACAGGACCCCAACACAACAGATTATTTTTACAGGATCCGAGTTGCATTTGGTTCCTGAAGCCGGCGGTGAATCAAAAAAAATGGCCCTCAGATTCCGCGGTATTGCTGGGACAACTGCTACTGCGCTTGATGTCACCGGCAGGGCAGGGATAACGATTGACCCCACATCGGGCAAGGTTTCACTGGAGGACATTGCCATATCCCTTGATGAAACACGTGTAGAAGGTCAACTCCAGGCAACGCATCTTTTAACTGAAGATGCTGAGTTCCAGGGAAAGATCACTGTGGTTTGTCCGGATATTACCCGTTTGTCAAAGCCCCTTGCAGCAAAATCCGGGAGGCTGGCCCACAGGCAAATGCAGATGTCCATGGGATTCAGCCTAAAACCCGGGCGCAAAGAGAGTGAGATTTCAGGGTTTCGGGCCAGCCTTTTGGGGGCAGAGGTGTCTGGAAACTTGAAGGTACGCGGGCGCCGGGTCGGGCTCCCGGAAGTCGGGGGCGATGTGCATGCAACCGGACCGGACTTGTCCGATATCATCTTGCTTGCAGCCGGTATTTTGGGGCAATCCGCTCAACTGAGCGGACTTGAGGCCGACATGAAACGGTTGACAGATAAACAGTTTTGTCTTGATGCGGATTTCGACACCGACCTCCACGGCGGACGGTTGGAATTCCGGCGTTTGCAAGGCAGGGGGGCCGGGGTACGCCTCAACGGCGTATTTTCCACCCATGGCCTGTTCTCCCTGATGCCTAAGGCAGGCGGTGACATCCGTGTCAGGTCAGAAGATCTGCCCCTGGTGCTTTCCATTGCAGACCGGCTGTCAGGTCGGGGTGAACCTGACCGATGGGGGGGGCTCGGCTCCCCTGCACTTGAGGTGGATATCCGCATGGACATGGATATGGCCTGGGGCCGGATCATTGCCCCTGAATTCAGGATCAAGGGACTCGGCTTGCAGATAGACGGTCAATTGGATGCCCGGAAAATCGGTACCAAAATAGCTGCCGTGAACGGGTGGTTCAGCCTCTCCCATGATAATCTGAGGGCCTTTTTGGCGGCATTCGGCCTGAGGCTTCCCGAAACCCTTGATCCCGGGGTCTTTGGGGTATTGAAAATTAACACGGATATTGCGGCGACACGGCGGGAATGGATCCTTGATAATATCAGCGGAGAACTGGATGACACCGGGGTGACCGGCCGTGCAATAATCGGAGATCCATTCTCGGAGGTGGAACTCATGGTGGATGATATCAATCTTGATCGTTATCTGCCAACAAAAGTGGCTGCGGAACCATTGGCGTCACAAAAGGCTGCCGTTGCCCTGATGAAGGCCCGGTTGCCGTTCCACTGCTTTCAAGATCTGGATTTTAATGCGGATGTAACTGTTCAACGCATGACTCTGTCCGGCAGACCCTTTTCCCGCGTCCGCCTGGGTATAGCGGCCGCCCATGGGAAGGTGGCAGTGGTTCCCTTGCGAGACGAGTGAAACCGCACGGTCTTTTGCGCTTCAGATCCGGTGAAAAAGTTGGCAGTATTTAATGGGGTGCAGGTTCCGGTTCAATATTATAAACAAAGGAATGATACCCGGGTTAAAAATAATGAATCTTCGATTGTCTTGTAATTACATGGTGTTGCGGTGAATATGTCGTCTGGTGATGTGTGAAAGTTCAAAATTTTGAACTTTTGGGAGGTGTATCTGAGACACTTGGGGATAGAAACAGGGTCAAAATTGATGAAATAAAAATATATAAATTTTAAATTCTATTATTTCAGTTGGTTAGAGTGTGGTGCATTCGGGGTTGGGTGGTGTGGCACGTAACTTGGATTAACAAATTACCAAGATTGATTTTTTCATCTTTTTTTCCTTTTCTAAACAGGGCTGCCGGGGAGACCGGGCAGCCTTTTTTAGTTGTGTCGACACTTCTAAACCACATAGACACCGGAATAATCTGTTTTAATCTGGATTTCACCTTGCGAGAAGCGGGGAATCAGGGTTTAATGCGGGGCATTTAAACCCAGACCTTACGCGCAAGGAGGAAAGATGCAGTTTCATATGCCGGCAAAACTTTACTTCGGACCGGGGCAGATTAACGATCTCGAGGACATCGTCAAAAAAGAACTCAAGGCGGTTTCACCGGTGATCATAACGGATAGAGGCGTTGCGGAAGCCGGTCTCCTGGACCGCGTTCATGGCATGCTGCCGGATGCCAGGGTGTTTGATACCATCGAAGCCAATCCAAAGTCGGATACCATCAATGCCATTGCAGAGAGCTTGCGTGAAGACCGGCCCGATTTGATTATCGGACTTGGTGGCGGCAGTCCTCTGGATGCCGGCAAAGCCCTGGCCCTCCTTTGCACCAATCCGGGACATATAGAGGATTATGAGGGACGGGAAAAATATGAGGCAGATCCGCTGCCGTTCCTGGCCATACCCACCACCTGCGGCACCGGATCGGAGGTCACCTGGGTATCTGTGATCACCGATGTGGACCGGAAGTTCAAAATGAGTATCAAAGGGCCCGAGATGTATCCGGCTGTTTCTGTTGTTGATCCGGATCTGATTGCCACGCTGCCGAAATCGGTTATCGCATCCACCGGGCTTGATGCCCTGACCCATGCGGTTGAGGCTTACCTGTCCCGGCCGGCGAACCTGATCACCGATACCCAGGCTGTCCGGGCTGTCCAATTGATACTCGGATCCATCGAAACCGCCTGGGCGGACATCACAGGAAATCATCAGGCCAGGGAAGAACTCATGATGGGCTCCACAATAGCCGGATTTGCCTTCGGTAATTCAGATGTGACGGCGGTCCACTGCATATCGGAATCCATAGGCGCGCTGTTTGATGTGCCCCACGGGGTTGCCAATGCCATGTTTCTACCCGAGGTCCTGGCCTACAATCTGCCGGCCTGTACAAAGAAGATGGCAGATCTGGCACTGGCCTCCGGGAGTGTCGTACTGGATCGTGCGTCCTGCCCGGATGGCGAGTCCCCGGACGATGAGTTAATGGAGCGGCTGGCCCTTGCCTTTATTGGTGAAATCCGGGCCCTGTCTTCCCGGCTGGGTATCCCTAAGTTCCGTGAGTTGAATATTCCGGAGGATCAGCTGGCTGCCATTGCCCGCATGGCCACAGCCAACAACTCAAATCCCTCCAACCCCAGAGATCTGGATGAAGGGGATTACCTCAAAATACTTGAAAATGCCAGTGAATAGGGTATAGTCCTTGGCCTGAACACGAACCAAGGGGATATCGGCAGGCCGCATATTTAATGGGTGGTGCCGGATTCCTTAAAAAACGGCGTTACCTAAAGAGGCGCGTATGGATTTTAATCCCTGTTACAAGCATCAGCTCATCAGGAAAACCGTCAGGGAGTTTGCCGAAGCCCAGATCAAGCCCCATGTGGCGGAACTGGACAAGGAGGGCCGTTTTCCGGAAGAGATCGTCCGGAAAATGGGGCCGCTGAACTACTTTGGGCTCCAGGTCCCCAAATCCCTGGGCGGTGCAGGACTGGACACCATTTCATATGCCATTGCCATAGAGGAGTTATCCCGGGTTTCCGCATCTCTGGGGCTTTGTGTTACCGTTCATAATTCTGTGGGCATTTATCCCATTATGGCCTTCGGCACCCAGGAACAGATCCAGCGGTTTGTGCCGGAAATGGCTGCTGGCCGACACATCGGTGCTTTCTGTCTCACCGAAGCCAATGCGGGGTCAGATGCAGGTGGTGTGGAAACCACGGCCCGGCAGACGGATACGGGGTATGTCATCAACGGTACAAAGATTTTTGTGACCAACGGCGGTGTCTGTGACATCGTTCTGGTCTTTGCCGTGGATGAGGGGGGCAAGGGGCCTGCCAACGTATATATTGTAGAGAAAACCCGGCCCGGATTTTCCGTGGGAGAGATCGAAGACCTTTGCGGTATGCGGGCCAATCCGGTATCATCCCTGTTTTTTGAGGAATGTGAGATCCCGGAAATCAATCGCCTGGGCAAACCCGGGCAAGGTCTTAAGATCGGCCTGACTGCTCTGGACACCGGCCGCATCGGAATTGCCGCCCAGGCCCTCGGCATTGCCCAGGCTGCCTTTGAGGATGCCCTGTCCTATGCCAAGGAGCGACAGCAGTTCAACACCCCCATCTCAAGGTTCCAGACCATACAGAATTATCTGGCGGATATGGCCACCTCCATTGACGCCTCCCGTCTGCTTCTCTACCGGGCGGCCGCAGCCAAAGACAGTGGTGGTGCCTTTTCAGCAGAGGCGTCCATGGCAAAGCTGCATTGTGCGGCCACGGCCCGGACGGTAACCGATCTGGCCGTGCAGATTCACGGGGGGTACGGTTACTCCAAAGAGTATGATGTGGAACGGTATTTCAGAGATGCCAAAGTGACCCAGATCTACGAGGGGACCAGTGAAATTCAGAAGCTGGTCATTGCCCGGCATTTGCTGACCCGGCCCAGTTGATAAGCGTCACGCTAAGACCATAGAGGTTTGAAACGATGTTAAACATTCTCGTGTGTATCAAACAGGTGCCCATGGTATCTGAACTGCCGTGGAATTCAAAGACCGGTACCCTGAAACGGGAACTGGCGGACGGGATGATGGATCCCTCATCCCGGCAGGCCCTTGAGGCAGCCGTCCGGCTGGCGGGAAGCGCCGCCCCGGACGAGGTGACAATTACCGCCTTATCCATGGGGCCGCCCATGGCGGAAGAGGTGCTTTACCAGGCGGTATCATTAGGGGCAGACCGTGGGGTATTGCTGACAGACCGCCGTATGGCGGGGGCGGACACCTATCTGACCTCTTTTGTCCTTGCCGCCTATATCAAAAAGTACGCCCCGGATACGGATCTTGTGCTCTGCGGCTCCCAGACCAGCGACAGTGAGACTGCCCAGGTGGGGCCGCAACTTGCCTGTGAGCTGGATATCCCTGCCATCGGATGGGCATCGGATATCCGTCTCTCCGGACGGGTCGTTACCGTTTCCCGCCATGTGGATGACTTCATGGAGACCCTGGAGATGGATCTGCCCGGTCTCGTTACTGTGGACCAGGGGGCTTTCAGCCCGGCCTACGCGACCTTAGGCGGTGTACAGGATGCATTTGACGCGGCCGATGCCGTTCATATTCTCGATGCTGCAGCACTGGATCTGGATGAGGGGTTTAACGCCCTCAAAGATTCTCCGACCCGTATTATTGATGTGTATTCCCCCACCACGGAAAAAGAGAACCGGGTGTTGAAAGGTGCGGCAAAGACCGTGGTGGACCAGTTGTTCACAGAATACGGTAAGGTGATCAGTTCTGCCATGGGCAAGGATTTAAAGACCAAGTAAGGGCCGAAGCTATGGAAACTAAAGGTAAAAATATTAAGGATATTTGGGTACTCGGAGACTACCGCAATTATTTTCAGAGCCGGGTCACCCTTCAGATTCTGGCCCGGGCCCGGGCCCTTGCCAAGGATACCGGCGGCCGGGTTTGTGCCCTGGTTTTCGGTCATGAAGTGGATGAGTATGCCAGGGAATACATTGCCCACGGGGCCGACATTGTCTACGTGATGGATGACCCCAGGCTGGCCGACTATTCCGTCCAGACCTACAGCCACCTGTTAACCCGGCTGGCTTCCGAGTATGAACCCGAGATCTTATTAATCGGTGCCACCCGGTTCGGCCAGGAAATCGCCCCCAGAACCGCCAAGGCCTTATATACAGGGCTCACCGCCGACTGCATTGATCTTGAAATTGATGACAAAGACCGTCTGGTGCAGATCGCCCCTTCCTTCGGCGGCAATCTTATCGCAAAGATTATTACACCCAAGGCCAGGCCGCAAATGGCTACGGTCCGGCCGGGCACCTTTCAGGAGCGTCCCCATGACGACACGGCCAAAGGTGAGGTGATCCGCCTTGACGTCCCTTCGGATCTGCCGGATGAACGGGTGCGGTGCATCCGTTCCGAATATAAGCCGGCCAAGGCCCAGGGCATAGAAAAGGCTGATATTGTTATTACCGGCGGCAGGGGGATGGGCAGCAAGCGGAAATTCAAGAAATTGTTTGACCTTGCGACCCTTATGAACGCTGAAGTGGGCGCCACCCGGCCGGTGGTTTACGCGGACTGGATCGGCCATGACACCCTGGTGGGCCAGGCGGGGAAACATATCCGCCCCAAAGTGCTCCTCTCCTTTGGTATCAGCGGGGCCATTCAGCATACCGCCGCCATCACCGATGCGGACTTCATTGTTGCCGTCAACAAAAACCCCAATGCCACCATGATGAAAATGGCCGATGTGGCCATTGTGGCGGACGCGAACCAGGTCTGCTCCGGTATTATCCGGGCCATAAAGGAAAACATCAGGGACTAGTGCGCTATGACTTCCACCTCAACTGTCACCGTACATCCGTTTGACCGTGATATCACCGCAACACCCGACGATGATTCCCGGTTCACCATCCCCCTGTCCGATGAATGGTCCATCAACAATACGCCCAACGGCGGATTTATCATGGCCCTTCTGGCCAGGGCCATGGATCCGGAAAGAATGGATCCCCAAAGATCGGAACAGGGCAGGGTGGAAAGCGACCACCGAAACCGCTCCGCCATTATTACTGCCAACTATCTGGCCCGCAGCAAAAAGGCTCCGGCGCAGATCCATGTGGAAACCATGGGGGTATCCAACACATATATCCGTAAGCAAGCGTCCCTCATTCAGGATGATAAGCTGCGTATCCAGGCGATGGCTACCTATGTGCGCCCGAAGGAACAGACCTTTGAAACCGCCTATGACGCATCCCCCGAACCCGTAGCTGACTGGGCAGACTGCATCCGCGTACCGGCCATGCCCGGCTACTCCCTTTTTGACAGGATTGATCTGCGGCTGGATCCGCAGTCAGCGGGGTGGATGGAGGGCCGACTCGCCGACCGGGCCGTCATGAAAGGCTGGATCCAGTTCGCCGACCATCGCCCCATCGACCTGGACGCCGTCACCCTTTTTGCCGATTGTTTTCCCCCCTGCGTCTTTGCCAGCCGGGGCATGGTGGCCTGGGTGCCCACCATCGAATACTCCGTCAACGTAAGGATGCTCCCGGACACTCACAGACTCAAAGGCATCTTCACCTCCCGCTTTATCTCCGGCGGCCTGGTGGAAGAAGACGGAGAACTCTGGGACACCGCCGGCAACCTGATCGCCATCTCCAGACAAATCGCCAAGTACCAACCTGTTTAAAGTCGTCGCATTTTAGTTTTTGATTTTCAGGCCTAACCCGGCCCCGCCGGGGCAAAGGG
>JAKSBB010001033.1 GCA_022361315.1 Desulfobacterales bacterium | reverse complement strand
AGTCAACTTAATACCGGATAAAGCGCCCTGGCCAAAAAATGACCAGGGCAACACAATTTGCTCTTTGATAATTTGCTTTAATTTACTTTCTTTCTGAAAACCTTTGCGAGCCCTAAGCATCCCATGCCGAAGAGTATCATCGTGCTTGGTTCCGGAGTAGGAGTCGGTGAAGCATCATATTCTACAATAAACCCTCCGACTAGATCATATGATTCGTGATTATTCGCCCAATATGGAGAAGAGGGGTTGAAGTATTTATACAGGTAGGGATAATTTTGTGAATCATACGGAACGATATAGCTAGGAAGCCATCTTGTATAATCCCATTCTTCACCTGTAACCCAGGACCACTCATTCTCATACTTTCCACCTAACCATACTCGGCCATGAAAAGAAAACTCTGATAGAAAGAGATTTTCCTCGTTAGATGTAATCGTTGCCAGATGACCTTGGCTTCCTTGAAAAGTCATTTTCTCAGCACTACCGTTCGCGGCAGACCAGGTAATTTGACCAGAATCAATGAGCTCATAATAGTGTCCATTCCCACCAGATGCAACGTCCCATTGTATCGGGGTTGCGTCCGCGTTGGAAAATAATAATGAAGCGAACAGGATTATTAGTACCGATTTTTTCATGAATACCTCCTAGAATAAAAGATAAGAATTGCGGCGGAAAAACACTCCGATTGCCACATTAAGCCTTGAGTAATAGCAAATCGCGCATCAATAAACCAGAATAATAGGTATTTTTTTATCCAAATTTTAAATTTAAGAAAAACGATCGGACTATGGGAAAAATCATTTTCACTCAGCACTCCGATGGTGCGGGTCATACTGGCTGGAAATAAAACCATACCCCGACGGGTGGTTACCAAACTGGATCCGATTCAGGATTGGGATGACAACGATCCCACGAAAGATCACTTTTATGCGGATGAATATGGCGACTACTACAAAACGGCTGGGGGACAATACCTGGGTATGGGTGCTGGAGTTCGAACGGGTGGACCGGTCTTAGACTGCTGAGGAGGCTTGATGATTGGTTTTTGGCATCATAGTTTGGTGGTGGGGGGAGGATTTGAACCTCCGAAGGCTGAGCCGTCAGATTTACAGTCTGATCCCTTTGACCACTCGGGAACCCCACCTAAGCATTATATTTCTGGAACCGATGCCCAATTGAACAGAAGACATTCTCATTACAAGAGAGATGCTCCAACAGCTGAGCCAAATCGGGTCATCCAGATTAGACAAAAACAGGCGGGACAATACCAGAGGAATTTAAAATTATCAACTCTAAACTTCGTGGTTGATGTCACAGTATGGAACGTTGTCCTACATCTGCTCACAAAGAGTCTTAAAATTAAGCAGTTGCCGGCGCATCATCACCCAGTCCCCAAAGCAGAGAAAAGATGTCAGGAATTTACCCATCCCCCCTTTAGGTGCATTCACGTGTATCTTTACCAGGAGTCTGCAACACCGGTCATCCTTCGGGACAACCAGGTAGGTGATCACCGTATTGCTGAAGAATACTTTTTGAAGCTTGGGATTCAGCGAGACCGTCAAAAACTTTCCTGGCGCAAAATCAATCAATTCAAAAATCGTCATGATGTTCTGGCCGATCTCGAGTCGATCAAGGCCAGGTATGAGTTTCTGGGGGCTT
>JAKSBB010000363.1 GCA_022361315.1 Desulfobacterales bacterium | reverse complement strand
TAGTCCAGGCAAATGCCTTTGGCATGGCTTATGGCACATTCGTCCTGGTACTTGTGGCCTTGGTATTGGGCAAACACTTTACCTTTTCTTTTTCTATCCCATATACCACCTCACTGGTTTTTCTGTCTGTTTTCGGTTCAATTGTTGCATTCGGTACTTATCTTACCTTAATCGGCACTATGGGGGCGGATAAAGCGTCTTACGCAATTATGGTGGTACCGGTAGTTGCTCTTCTGATTTCTACCTTTGCCGAAGGATATACCTGGACCATGCCGGCTGCGGCAGGCCTTATCCTTGTCTTGGGCGGAAACTTCATGGCTTTAGGGAAACGGCCCGGCTAGCAGCGGATTTCCCCAGGTTTTACTCACAAGTTCATGTTGCATAGTCCAGGGTACTATGTTAATTAGTTTGCCTATGAAGCAATATGTAATCGACGGATTGACGCTCAAGGATTATACGGCACTAAAAGACTACCTGGACAAACACTTGGAGTCCGCCCCAATTGGGGGGATTTACTGGCTTGAACTGGAGACAGACTGCCTGACACCTGTCCAAGCCGGGCACAGGGACTGCGGTCCCCATGTGTTTGCCCTGATGCTTGAAGAATCCTACTTGTCCTGTGAACTGCTAGTGAGAATTAAAACCAATATCAAATGCGACTGCATGGGCTATGCCAATGAAACGCAGCGGAACTGGCTGGTTGACTGGGCCGATGCGGTGCTGGAAAAGCTGTCCATCAGTGTTTGCTATGGGGTCTGGAAAATACCGATGCTGAAAATTATACCCCTGGGAGGCCTGGGTGAAATCGGCCTGAACATGATGGTGGTGGAGTACGGCGACGTCATGTTCATCATTGACGCCGGCCTGATGTTTCCCGAAGACTATATGCTGGGGGTGGATATCGTTATCCCGGCCATGGATTATCTGAGGGAAAACCGGGATAAGATCGAAGGAATCATCATCACCCACGCCCATGAGGACCATATCGGGGCGCTTCCCTATCTTTTGAAAGAAATCCGCCTGCCGGTTTACGGCACCCCCTTTACTCTGGAGATTGTCCGCAACAAACTCGTGGAGTTCGACCTGAACACCCATGTGGACCTCAATCTGGTCAAGCCAGGAGAACGGCTTACCATAGATCCCTTTGAGATCGAGTTTATCCGGGTGAGCCACTCCACGGTGGACGGGGTGGGCCTTGCCATCAACACCCCGGAAGGGGTGGTGGTGCACACCGGTGACTTTAGGATCAGCCATTCTGCGGATAAGATGAAGAATACCGATATCTCAAGCTTTGCCCGGTTTGGAGAAGAAGGGGTGCTGGCCCTGATGTCTGACTCCACCAACGTGGAAGTGGAAGGCTACACCATGTCCGAGCAGGAGGTGGCCAAGAACCTGGGTAAATTGATAGCCGCGGCACCCGGCCGGGTGATTGTGGCGCTCTTTGCCTCCAACGTCTTCCGGATCCAGCAGGTCATCGACATTGCCCGGAAGAACAACCGCCGTGTCATCTTCAACGGCCGGAGTATGGAGCAGATCACCGATGCCGCCTTCCGGCTGGGGTATATCAATTGTCCGCCCGGCATGGTATCGGATATCAAGCAGATCCATAAAATTGCAGATGAAAACGTGGTCATCATCACTACCGGCAGCCAGGGCGAGCCCATGTCCGCCCTGGCACGGATGGCATCCGGCGTCCACAAGCACATCAACATCCGGAAAGGGGATACCGTTATCCTCTCTTCCAAATATATTCCGGGCAATGAGAAAGCCATTGCCAACATTATTAATAAGCTCTACCGCAGGGGCGCCGAGGTGGTCTATTCCAAGGTGGCCCAGATCCACGCCTCCGGCCATGCCCACCAGGAAGAACTCAAATTGATGATCAACCTGACCCGGCCGGAATACTTTATTCCCATTCACGGGGAGTACCGACATCTGGTGGTGCACGCAAGGCTCGCCGAAAAGCTGGGGCTGGACCGGGACAAGGTGATTGTTGCCGAAGACGGCCAGGTCATTGCCTTTGATCAGGAGGATGGCGGCCGCATCGACGGTAAGGTCCATACCGGCCGTATCCTTGTGGACGGCAAAGGTATCGGTGATGTGGGGCGTTCAGTGCTCAAGGAACGGCGCGAGCTTTCCGAAGGGGGCCTTGTGGTGGTCACCATGATCATCGATGAGGAAACCGGTGTGGTGCTTTACGGTCCCGAACTGGTCTCCAAAGGCTTCGTGTTTGACTCGGCCACAGGTTACCTGGTGGACGACGCCCAATGTGTTATCCTTGAGATTGTGGAAGAGATCGAGGCCGGGCTGGAATCCCGGGTGGAGCTGATCCGCAGGAAACTCCAGCGGGCGCTCAAACAATACTTTGCCTTTGCCATCAACCGGCGGCCGCTGATCGTACCGATCATTATCGAAGTTTAGCCATTGAAGTGTCGTCATTGACGTATAATTACCGGCCTATGAAAAAAACTGTATGAAAAAAGAACTCTACGGCATTCTGCTCTTCTTTTTAATCGTCCTTTCTGCCGTCAGCCTGTTTTCATATCACGCAGCAGACCCCGGTGTGGGGAACGGGTTTACCCGTGTTCCTGACCAGGTGCACAACCAGTTCGGGCTGGTGGGGGCCCATGTGGCGGGCCTGTTTGTTTATCTGTTCGGTATCGGGGCACTTTGGATTCCCATGATCCTTTCCCTGCTCAGCCTCTGGTATCTTAAGGAAAAATCAACAAAAGTGATGTGGCTGACCCTGGCGGGCGGCCTGATCATCATGATTTCCACCGGCAGTATCCTTTACCTGTTCCGGGATGCCTACGGGTTTTCCGACACGACCATCGCCGCCGGCGGTGTCATCGGTGAAGCCCTTACAGCGGTGCTGCTGAGATATGCCAATGTCACGGGCTGTGTGATTATTCTTTCCTTTTTTGTCATTATTGGGTTTGTGCTCTCCACCGGGATTTCACTGAAGGATCTGGCGGTGTTTATCCGTACCCGGTCGGTGATGCTGGCAAACACCGTAAAGGAAGACATGGCGGAAGCTGCGGAATATATCAGTGCAAAGGTTGGCCGTTTCAGGGAACAGCGGATTGAAGCGCGGTTGGAAAGGGCACGCAAGATGGAAGAAATGCAGGGGGTGCCCGAAGATCCTGACCCCGGGCAGACTGCTGTCTCCCTGCCTGCACAGGTTCCGGCTGTGGTGACGACACCGACGGGGGGCAAACCGGTGAAACAGGAGCCGGAGGAGGATGGCAGCATCGCTCTGGACGACCTCATCGCCCCCACCATTGTTGAGGTGAAAACTGACGACCGGGAATACACGGCTGATCCGGTACTTAAAGATATCCGGGATCAGCCGGATTTTGTTCTGCCAAAGCTTTCTTTTCTGGATGAAAAGACAAAAATCCGCCGTCAGGTGGATACGGAACTGCTCCAGGAAAAGGCCAGGATTCTGGAGGCCAAACTCAAGGATTTCAACGTCCGGGGGGATGTGGTGGAAATTCTTCCCGGGCCTGTGATTACAACCTTTGAATACCGGCCGGCACCGGGTATCAAGCTGTCCAAGATTGTAGGGCTTTCCGATGATCTGGCCCTGGCCTTATCCGCAATATCCATCCGTATTGTTGCCCCCATCCCGGGCAGGGATGTGGTGGGCATTGAGATTCCAAACGAAGAACGGGAGTTGGTGAATCTGAGGGAGATGATTTCCTCCAAAGAATTTGTGACCTCCGATTCCCTGCTTACTTTAGGGCTTGGCAAGGATCTGCTGGGGCAGCCCGTGGCCACCAAGATGGACAAGATGCCTCACCTGCTCATCGCCGGTGCCACCGGCACGGGTAAGAGTGTGGGCTTGAACTCCATGATTATCAGCCTGCTCTACAAGGCCAGCCCGGATGAGGTCAAGCTGATCATGGTGGACCCGAAGCGGATTGAGCTTTCGGTGTACAACGATATTCCCCATCTGATTACCCCGGTGGTAACGGATATGAAAAAGGCCACCAACGCATTGTTCTGGGCGGTTAAGGAGATGGAACGCCGCTATGAACTGCTGGAGATGAGCGGATTGCGGAATATCGGCCAGTTCAACGATATGGTCCGGGAACGCTTGGCCGAAAAAGCAGAGGCTGCAGAGGTGGAGGGTAGTGAAGATACCTCGCCCTTTGCCCTGGAAACCCTGCCTTATATCGTTGTGATCGTGGACGAACTCGGGGACCTGATGATGGTGGCGTCAAAGGATGTGGAGTACGCCCTGACCCGTCTGGCCCAGATGGCACGGGCCGCAGGTATTCATCTGATTATCGCCACCCAGCGGCCTTCTGCGGATGTGCTCACCGGTACCATAAAGGCCAATTTCCCCACCCGGATTTCCTTCCAGGTGTCCTCAAAGATCGACGGCAGGATCATCATTGATCAGGGCGGGGCGGAAAGCCTGCTTGGCAATGGGGATATGCTGTTCTGCCCGCCGGGTACAGGCAAGCTGATGCGGATCCAGGGGGCATATATCTCCGAGAAGGAGATTTCCAGGATTACCGGCTTTCTCAAGGAACAGCGCCAGCCGGATTATAATGAGGAGGTCACCAAGGGAGAGGACAGCGGTGAGGAAAAGTCCTTTGATGACGCTGAATATGACGCCAAGTACGATGAGGCAGTGGCAGTTGTTACCAAGGACCGCCAGGCCTCCATCTCCTATGTTCAGCGGCGTCTGCGCATCGGTTACAACCGGGCAGCACGGCTGATCGAAATGATGGAGCATGAAGGGATTGTCGGGCCCCAGATCGGATCAAAACCCAGGGAAATTCTGGTGAAAAGCTATGAAGAAGACGGGGTGTAATATC
>JAKSBB010001236.1 GCA_022361315.1 Desulfobacterales bacterium | reverse complement strand
TCTTTAAGTATAGCGTTTCCTTGTCCGGGAGGTTCAAATTCAGGTCTGAAGTTTATAGCAGGTTTCTCCCCTAAACGTCACGGTTTTCGGAGAATAAATATATTGAGCCTGTCCTGGATGACGATTTTCTCGTTTTCCTGTATAGCAGATTTTTTTGTTTCCCGAAGTAGATCTATTATCTTTATATCATCTCCCTCGCAGGCGTTGTCCCTGTCGAAATCATAGGCACAGAGGTCGGCAATATCATCGAACACAGCCTCTACGGTGAAATCATTCTGATCCTCAGGAATGAACGGGCCGGATAGAGTTGCTTCCATGGCCTTTTCCAGGGCTTCAGTTTCATCGTCGAAGAGATGAAAGAACTGCTGGAAATCAGAATCAGCCCGGGGTTCCACAACCAGGACACGGCCGTCCGGACGCAACACCCTTTCAGCTTCCCTGAGGGCCGGCATGCTTTCCTGGTGATGGAGGGAAAGGGTGAACAGCACAAGGTCCAGGCTTTCATCGGGAAAATCCAGGGCCTGGCCGGAGCCTGTTTTAAAAAGAACCACCGGGGTCCGGGGCTGCCGGATGGCGCGGGCACGTTCGATAGAACTCCCGTCCGGGTCAATGGCGGTGTAAGATCGAGAGTCTTCGGCAAGGTGTGGGGATATCTTTCCGTC
Source organism: Desulfobacterales bacterium (assembly GCA_022361315.1). Next base: position 1,472 of record JAKSBB010001236.1, on the reverse strand, counting down.
TCCGCATCCGATTTCAAGAATATCCTTGTCATCAAAGGTTGTTGCTTTACGCATGACTCTGACCTGTTCACGGTTGATGTCATATTCCATGGTTTCTCCGTAATCTTCAAACCTCAATTTCAGTTTTAAAGGCAACGACGGCATGCCCGCCCACCCTGACCTGCACAGGTTCTCCGCCGGAAATGTCCACTTCCACTTCAACAACTCCGGTGCGGCCGATGGCTTCCCCCTGCATCCCCTTGAAACGAACAGTTTCCCCGTTAATGTCTATGAGGCCGTTTTTGACCAGATATGCACCCAGAGGACCATTGGCATTTCCGGTGACCGGATCTTCCGGGATACCGATGGCCGGGGCGAACATCCTGCCGTGGGTGAGGATCTCATCGTTTCCGCCGTCAAATGTAAAAACGAAAAAGCCGTTACAGCCGATATCCCTGCTGATCCGTGTCAGTTCAGACATCTCAGGCGCAAGACCGTTGAGGGTGTCCCGGGATCGGATACCTATGATCACTTTACCGTGTCCGGTGGAGGCGATCTGAATTGGGCATCGGTGGTCCAGGTCTTCTGAGGTGAGCCCGAGTGCATTTACCAGCCGGCCTTGGGTTTCCTCTGCCAGCGGCGGCTCGACTTCCACCGTACCCTGTGTCATGACAATGCGGTAGTCATTATTATCAGCCACAATGTCCACCGGAAGCACACCGAGTCCTATGCGCTGGAGAACCCGGCAACTGGGCAGCCTGTTTTCCAGGGCCCGCACATAATGGGCCGACACTGTGGCATGCCCACAGGAAGGCACCTCCACTGTGGGGGTAAAAAATCGGACCCGGACTTCATGGTCGTCTGCTGTGGGAGAGAGAATGAAGGCGGTCTCCGCATTATTCAATTCCCTGGCGATGGCCTGCATCTGGCTGTCTGTCAGACCGTCTGCGTTGGCCACGACACCGGCGGGATTGCCTTTGAAACGTTCTTTGGTGAACGCATCTACCTGGTAAACTCTGTATGTTTTCATGCGGGTTTGTCTCCGTAACCTTTTGCCTGGACAAGGGGGAGCTTTGATCGGACAAACACCCCGTTACCCCGGCCGATTTCCCTGTCTTTCCCGTCATACACCACGGATTCGGCAATCCACTGGGAGTTGTTCTGATTGACCACCCTGCCTACAGATCTGAGACGGCCCGAAGAGACCGGGCGGGTCAGATAGGTGGTGAAAGAGGTGGTCAGGACAAAGACCTCTGTTTCATGGGAGTTTGCGGCAAAAAAAGCGGCATCGTCCAGCATTTTAAAATAAACAGAGCCGTGGACGGCCCCGGCGGCATGGTGGTGCTTTTCATGGATATTAATTTCAATTTCAGCTGTACCCAGTGAAACCGTCATTTCGGGATGGTAGAATTCGTTGACTGGGGCGGCGGCATACATCTGCTCAAGGGCTTTGAAGTGGGCGGGATGGGTCATTGAAGTTCTCCGTCATTTGA
>JAKSBB010000514.1 GCA_022361315.1 Desulfobacterales bacterium | reverse complement strand
CCCTCCCGCCTCACCCCCTGGCCGGAGGAAGACAAAACGGCAGACCGCGTGGACATGCGGTCGGACTTCCCCTGCAACCTGGCCCATGACCCGACATTTAAGAAGGGGTTCCAAAAACTGCCGGGGCATCCCGAATTCTCCGACATGCTCCAATATCAGCCCGGTGCCGCCCGGCAAGATGACCTGGACGCGGCAGCCACCTGGATATCCCGGCAGGGCATGCCGGTCCGGCCCGAAGAGATCATCATTACCAACGGCGCCCTTCACGGGGGCTTTCTTGCCCTCATGGCGGTCACCCGTCCCGGTGACACCTTATTGACGGAGAGCCTGACCTCCCCCGCCATCCGGAGCATTGCGGCCATGCTGCACCTCAGATTGACGCCGGTGGCATCGGACAGCAGCGGCATTGATCCGGACGACCTGGCTGCCAAACTGAAGGCAGGGCCTGCCGCAGCCCTTTATCTGGTACCCGATTTTCAAAACCCGACGGCAGCGATTCTCCCGCCGGACCGGAGAACGGCGGTGGCCGATATCGTTGCCCGGTCTGGCATCAGCCTGGTGGAAGATAATGTATTCGGAGGGCTGTGCAGGGGACTGGACACCTCCTCAACGCACACCGGTCCTGTATCTGCCCTGATTCCGGACCGGTCCTTTTATATTACAAGTTTTTCAAAAATCATCGCCCCGGGACTGCGCATCGGCTATCTCGTTGCACCGGAAGCCTTCCGGGAAAAGGCCCTCACCGGCCTGCGCATCTCCTCCTGGATGGCCAGTCCCCCCATGGCCGCCCTGGTCTCCGGCTGGATCAGGGATGGAAACGCTGAAAGACTGCTGTCCATACAGGCCGCAGAACTTGAAAAGCGCACCCGGATCGCCGCCGCAGTCCTCTCCGATTTTCAACCCGGCACCCATCCCCGCTGTCCCCATATCTGGCTCCCCCTTCCCCGGGGCCTCCGTGAACAGACCATGGTAAACGAATTATCCCGCCGGGGCATCGACGTCACTCCCGGCGAATACTTCGGTGTCCGTCCGGGAAGCCACCCCGACGGTCTGAGGCTCTGCCTGGGACAGATAGAGGATCTGGGGGTCCTCTATCATGCCTGTCGGACCATCGCCGATACTTTATCACTGGGTTGACAATCGATTCCTTAAGACGGGGACCGCAGACAACCGACCCGTTACTTGATGGGTATACTTTTTGCTCATCTTTCAGGTTGTTCGTTTTCACGCTGCCGGACCTTATGGCCCCGGTTCAGCAAAATGACCACCCTTAAAAAAAGGAGCGTAACATGGGAAGAGAAATCAAACTTTTTAAGAGTGAAGAGAAAAAGAGCCGTTCAGATATCAGCGCCTTTCTGCGTCAGATCGCGGATAAGATAGATACAGGCACGGTAACCCTCCGCCAGGGGGATAATGAACTCAGCCTTGAGATTCCGGAAACGGCCATTCTTGAGGTGCAGGTGGAGGACGAACAAAAAAAACGCAAAGGCACCCAGCACAGCCTTGAACTGGAGATCAAGTGGTACGACGGTATCGCCGGCGGCGGGCTTGAACTGGGGTAGGCTGGTTTAAACTGGGAGAGGCTGGTTTAAACTGGGATAAATAAAAAGCCACAATCGGGGAGTTTTTCCTTAGCCGGGGAGAAACTCCCCGATTTTATTTTCAGCCCCTTTTAACCGGATTCATCATACCACCGGACCTAACCCTTTATTTTCTTAAACATTTTCACCCCACCGCCTCCTAGCAAAACGAAACTGGCATACTCATTGCTCTATTGGTCTGGTGCTTGCTCAATTGAATGAAAACCAGAACCCCATAGATTTAGGTTAGTTAATGAACACCGGTAACGATAGTCATACCCCCCACACTGAAAACAAACCCTGCTACAGATCCCTCACCTGGTACCTGGTCCCCGGTGTGATCATCGTCTCCTTTGCACCGATGATGCTTGTGGGTTTTGTTATTCTCAATCAGTTCCAGAGTTCCTATACGGAAAAGGTGAACGCCCATCTCAACGAACTGGTGCTCAAGCACAAGCAGCACATCGACCATTTCCTCCAAGAAAAAACCGCCGATCTGAAGATGCTCCTGAAAACATCCGGAATAGAAACATACGGAATTGACCGGCTCCGGGATGAGGCCGTTCTCTCACAAAAGCTGTCCATTCTCCAGACAGCTTACCGGGGGGAGTTCGTGGATCTGGGCGTCATCAGTGAAGACGGCAGGCAGGTGGCCTATGCCGGGCCCTTCAAGCTGGATCAGGCCAATTATGCCCAGGCCCCCTGGTTCAAAAAAGCCATGACCGAAGAAATTTTCATCAGTGATGTTTTTTTAGGACTGCGGGGCCTGCCCCATTTTATTATCTCCCTAAAACAGGAAATTGACGGCAGCGTCTGGATCATCCGGGCAACCATCGATTTTGTGGCCTTCAACAACCTGGTGGAAAATATCCGCATGGGCGAGACGGGATTTGCCTTTATCGTGAACCGGGAAAATGAATTCCAGACCCAGCCCCATACCCTAATCAGTTCCGATATCTCATCTGAAAAACCATTTTTCCGCCATCTGCTGGAGACACCACAAACCGCCGGAAGTGAGGTCCGCATCACCCGGCAGGGGGTGAATGAAGCAGGCGGGCGGCTTAAGGGGGATGAGTATATCTACGTCTCTTCTTTTCTCAAAGGCGGGGATTGGCTGCTGGTATACCGGCAGAACACCTCAGATGCATTCTCCATCGTCCGCACGGCAAAGACACTGGCCCTCCTGATCTTCATCTGCGGCGGTTTCGGAATCATCACCATGGCGGTGGTGCTTTCCAGGCGGGTGATCGGCCTGGTGGCCAGGGCTGATACGGAAAAAGAGATGATGAACCGGCAGGTGATTGAAACCAGCAAGCTGGCCTCGGTGGGGGAGCTGGCCTCGGGGGTTGCCCATGAAATCAACAACCCGGTGGCCATT
>JAKSBB010001022.1 GCA_022361315.1 Desulfobacterales bacterium | reverse complement strand
TTTTTGTAAATCCCTCAAACCTGGCCCTGGCGGATATGATCACCCAGGGGTTTCTCAACGCCTATGCTGACGGCAGTTACCCCCGTTTCTTTTATAATCATCCCCTGATCAGGCCCGCCTTGGAAAAGGCCGATTTACACCACAGGATCAGGATAGAGATCCCCAATCTCTTTCTGACACCGGAAACCAAATCAATTCCCAGGCAATACTGGCATTCAAAATAACGCATTACACCATTGCCGACCGGTATGACGCCGACATTTAGTGGTGAGTTGGTCTGCGAATCTCCGAGGTAAAGTCAAAAGGCTTTCAGCAAAACGCTGAAAGCCTTTTGGCCGGATTTCATCGTGGGGCGGTTATTAACCGAACTCACGATTATATTAACTGTTCAATATCTTTTTCGCACTTTCATTATTCACATCACTGACATGGGGAATGCCCGTTTCCACAGCGGTTTCCCGGTTGCCGGCAAAAATCTCGTGTCGGGAGATCTGGTCCAATGAGAATTTCCTGGCCCCGGCCATCAGCTGTTGGAGACCACAACCCAACTTATCGGCTAAGGTATAAAAAGCAATAGCCCCATAGGGGATATTGGCCATTTCATCTTTGCCGATTTTATCTGCAAGGTCATGGTAGCCGGCAAAAATTTCTTCAGCGGTTTTCCCCACCTGGAGAACGGTTTTTGGCAATTCGTTCCAGTTCCCGCTGACATCTGCCCGGCGTTCCGGATTAATGGCACCCTCTATATTGGCACCAAGGAACCCCGGTATCATGATGGCCCGGCCCATGCAAACCAGTTTGGTATAGGGCGCCCCCAACGCGATGGCTTTAAAAATGTGATCTTCCAGAGCAAAGCCCCCTGCAAAGGACATATCCACCACAGTTTTACCTTTGGCAGACAGGATATCGGCGTATTCATGGGCTTTTGCATGGAGATTGATCGAAGGAACCCCCCAGCTTTGCATCATGTTCCAGGGACTCATGCCGGTGCCGCCGCCTGAACCGTCAATGGTCAGCAGGTCAAGTTCGGCGTCCGTGGAAAATTTGATGGCCATGGCCAATTCTTCCATACCGTAGGAGCCTGTTTTCAGGGTTATTCTTTCAAACCCCAGACTGCGGAGATATTCCACGGAGTGCATGAAATCTTCCTGAACCTGGGACACGGTTCCCAGGTGGGTGGCGCCAAGGCGGCTGTGACGGGCAAATGATTTGATGGCGCCTTGTTCAAACCCCTGTTGGACCTCCGGCAATGAAGGGTCAGGGTCCACGACATAACCGCGCTCTTTCAGGAACATGGCGTAGTCCAGGCTTCTGACCTGGATTTCACCGCCGATATTTTTTGCACCTTGCCCCCACTTGAGCTCGATAATACATTTGTCCCCGTATTTATCCACAACGTATTCGGCCACCCCGTTCCGGGTGTCCTCAACGTTGAGCTGGACGATGATTGCACCATAGCCATCGTAATAGCGCAGGTAGGTCTCAATGCGGCGATCCAGTTCCGGGGCGCGTTTAATTTTACCCTGCCGGATGTCGCTGGAATCGATGTAGGATTCTCTGTCTACGCCCACCACATTCTCACCGATGACCACGGGAATACCCACAAGTGCGCCACCAATAGCAAATGCATCCCAGTATTTTTGCGCAATGAAGGTCGATCCCAAAGCGCCGGTCATCAGCGGCATACGCACTTTGGTTTTCATCCGTCTGCCAAAGGTCGTCTCAAGGCTGACATTGGGAAATATACAGTCATCCGGGCTGTTGGTCAGGTCATCCGTCATCCCCTGCGCGCCATAGGCATAGCCCTGAATTCTCAGGGAGTTGTAGGAGACCCCCAGGTGGGTGGTATTGTTTCCGCCTGCGGTTACCAGGCCAAAACTTCTGGGGTAAAGTAATTTGCGACCCGTCATACTGGACAGCCAGGTTTCACATTTTCCCTTGCAATCTGCCCGGCACAGGGTACATAGGCTCGATTCACATGGATTTCCGCGGTTCATTGTTCCCAGGACATCGTTGGACTTAGAAAATCTCATCTCCATAGATCTATTTCTCCTTTGAAAAGCATTAACGGTAAGGGGCTAACGTATACTTAAGTCTTCGCCAAGTGTAGAATGGGCGGCGGAAACTTTGTCGGAAAGGTGAAATAACTGATCAAATTTATTAGTATAAAAAGGTTTTCCATGTCAATAGAAACACTTTGGAATACTTGGATCTCAAACAATGAGACAATTTAAAAGGCATTGACGAAAGCCAGACGACAGGGGGCGTTAAGGCCCCGGGCAGAGGACCTGCCCGGGGCGGTGTGTACTTCGGAAGGGTGGGGGAGGGTTAAAGTCCTGCAACCACGTCGATTTCAACGTCGAGGTTGTCGTAAATCCCTGCCGAGGCCACGGTAATCCGGGCGGGCGGGGCATCAGCAAAATAGGTGGCGTAAACGGCGTTCATCTCGGCGAAGTGGTCCATGGATGAGAGGAATACGGTGCATTTCAATACGTTTTCCATGGTGCCGCCGGCAGCGGTGACGACAGCCTTGATGTTTTCCATGCAGCGGCGGGTCTGGGTGGCGATGCTGTCTCGCTCCAGTTGGCCGGTTTCGGGGTCCAGGGCGATCTGGCCCGAGAGGTAGAGCATGTCTTTGTAACGGACGGCCTGGGAATAGGGGCCGACGGCTTCCGGGGCGTTCGGGGTGGCAATGATTTCTTTCATGGTATCTCCTTATATCAGGCACAGGCCTTTTGGGTGTGGGTTCTGGCACAGGACATGGTTTCCGTGCCCAGGTGGCTTAAGATATCCGTGGCAGAACTGTAGCCGGTCTGGATAGATGTTTCGGTGTAAAAGGTACCCAGGTAGTCCCCGGCCAGGTAAACCCGGCCCAGGGGATGGTTCAGGAAGGGCTGGAGTTTGGCCCGGCCCGGGAAGCAATAGGGCAGACCCAGATCCCAGCTTTCCACCCGGGCTTCGGTCACCCGGTTGCTGAAGCCGGGGAAAATATCATCCAGGTCTTTCAGGTAGATATTCAGGATTTCCTGCTCCGGCCGGCGGATAAGATCCCTGCCCAGATCGGCAGGGGAAAATACCATAAAGCTGGATCCCGTCTGGCGGAAAGGTTCAAAGTGGCGCACCGCGTTGGACATGTTGAAGGCCACGTTGAAGGAACGCTCCGGTGTGGCGATGGCATAGGTATCGTCCCAGACCTGTTCACCGGTTTCGTCGGTGAGAAAGGCGGCGCTGACGTAGGGGCCGTACTGGATGAGTTCCAGGGCGTTGCGTGAGTTTTCATCAATGTCCACGGCAATTTTCCGGGTAATGGGGGCCTGGGTGGCCAGGACGGCATACCGGGCTTCTTCCTCGTGGGAGACGCCGTTTTGGGTGTAGCGCACCACAACGGAATTGGTCCTGTGAACCACTTCATCCACCCGGGCGCCCAGGGCCAGGCGGTCACCTAAAGCCGAGGCGATGGTGTGGGTGAGGGTGGACGGGCCACCCAGGATGTTCCGGGTGAGGCCCTGGCCGTCCCCTTTACTCCAGACCAGGTTGAAGTACCCAATACCGGCCCCGGCAGATATCTGGTCCGGGTTTCCGGAGGACCGGCTGACAGTGGGGCGGACCAGGGCGTCTGCTTCAGGTGTCAGCTTCCCGGTGAAATCGGCAAAGCTCGTGTCATTCATGAACTCATAAACCCGTTGCTGATGAACCCTGAAATCTTCAACCGGCAGCCGTTCCACCATTTTGCCGAAGTTGCGGACCGCAAGGCGGACTTTTGCGCCGGCCCGCATGATATCAGCCCTGGCTTTCATGGACATGGGTACCCGGAAGGGGATGGTTTCCACCCGGCCGTCCAGAAATAGTTTTCCCTTCATGGCCAGGCCCTTGAGCAGGCCGGGGACGGGAATGGATTCCACACCCACGGAATTCACCAGATCATCCGTGGCAGAGCCGGGGCCGGCATAGACATGGCCGCCCCAGTTGAGCCAGTATGGGCCGCGCCGCTGGGACTGCACCCTGCCGCCAACCCGGTGGTCAGCTTCAAGAACCAGGATATCTCGCCTGCGCAGCCGCCAGGCGGCAGAGAGGCCGGCAATACCGGCACCCACAACAATAACATCTCTCATAATTTACCTCGCTGTCCCCGGCATCGGGGTGATGTTGTTTGGTCCGGGTTTGCATCCGGTTATGGATGGTATTTATCCCCGGGTTGAATGATTGCTCTGGAAACAGGGGGGTGCAACGGGTGTGCCAGATGTTGGAGGCTGGGCTGCGACCCCTTACTGGCAAGGGATCGAGTGAAACTACAAGGTGGTTGGATAAGGCATATAAAGAATATAAATCAAATTTATTTGATATTTATCCTTTGATTGATTTTGTTATTTTTATCTTTTTGATGTTTTTGAGGGCCCCATCAATGGCTTAAATGCTACCGCAGAGATGCCGTATTTTTTCAACTTGTAATGGAGGAGCTGGGGGGAAAGCTGTAAATGTCTGGCGGCCTTGGCCACATTGCCACTGGTCTGGCCGAGGGTGTCCCGGATGACCCGGACCTCATGCTGCCGGCGGCTTTCGGCAAAGCCTTCGCCCGGGTGATTGTTCGGAGTGTGGGCCTCGGACAACTTATGGGAAGGCCGTACCTGCTCCGGTGGCCGTTCGGATGCATGTTCGTGTGGATGGCCGATGGTGGGCAAACCGCCGATATGAACCGAGAGGTGGCTGCGGCGAATCACCCGTTGGTCCCTGACCAGGTTCATGGCCCCTTCGATCACGTGTTCAAGCTCCCTGACGTTTCCCTGCCAGGCATAGGCGGTAAACAGAGCCATGACGTTCCCGGATACACGGCGCACCTGTTTTTCCATGATTGCGTTGTACTTGCGGATGAAGTGGGTCACCAGGTCCGGCAGGTCTTCCCGGCGTTCCCGGAGGGGAGGGATACGGATGAACACCACCCCCAGGCGGTAGAGCAGGTCGGCCCTGAGCCTGTCTCGTTTCACCGCTTCGTGGGGATCCTCGTTCACGGAGGAGATGATTTTCAGGTCCAGGGGGATCTCATGGAGGGCGCCCACCCGGCGGATCCTCCGTTCCTGAAGTACCCGGAGCAGTTTGGCCTGCAGCCCCATGGACATGGAATTGATTTCATCCAGAAAAAGGGTGCCGCCGCTGGCCTTTTCAAAAAGTCCGGGTTTGTCGGTGGCACCGGTGAATGCCCCTTTTGTGGTGCCGAATAATATGCCTTCAAGCAGGTTTTCCGGGATAGCGGCGCAGTTGAGGGCCACATAGGGATTGTCGCTTCTTTGACTCCGGTTGTGGATGGACTGGGCAATCAGCTCTTTGCCCGCGCCGGTCTCTCCGAAGAGCATCACTGTGGAAGGTGAGTCTGATGCCAGCCGGGAGGCTTCTATGGCGGATTTGAAATTCGGGGCTTGTCCGATGATGTCGTCAAAGGTAAACCGGGTGCCGTTTTTCAAGCGTTTCTCCCTGGACTTTGAATGGGAGCGGTCCGTCTTCCGCATATAGTTGATGTTGGCAGGTTCGGAAAATGCTGCCAGTTCCTGTTCCAGCAGGCTGTAGGCCCGGATGAAGCATAGGATGCCCACCAGGCGGTCCCGGGCGTATAGGGGCGTCACATTGTGCAGGGAGTTGACCACTTTACCCATTCGGGTCCTGTAAAAGCAGGCCAGGTTTTCAATTCGTGTTCCGGTCTGAATACATTGGGTCACCGGGCTTTGTCCTTCGTCCACCCGGTAGACGTCTGAGATGTTTTTCCCCCGGATATCCCTAAGTTTCAGATCATCGATTTCTTCCTGGAGGCTGTTGATGTATAAAATTATTCCGGTTGCATCGGTGATGATTACCCCCTCGTGGAAATGGTCCAGAACCGGAATGAGAGACATCTCGGCCGGATCCACATCCGGGAACAATTGATTCAATGCCGGGGTACGCACAATACTCCTCCTGTTTTGGCTGTCATGGGAGGTATCCTATCACAAGTGGTGATGAGGACCCATGGTTTTTGTGAGCCAATGGCCTTGGATTGAACGGAAAAAATATACATTTATTTCATAAAAATCAGGGTTTCCCTGATTGACAGGTTATTCTGCTTTTTATAGGGTAATTTCCGACTCCAAATCTGTTCGGTGTCCTAAACGCCGGATGTCATTCAGGAGAACACTGCCGCTCCGGCAGTATTCGCAATACTTCATTTATTCCATAAGGAGGCCCATGACAATATCCTGCAGTTACCATCCGACACAACCGGCATCCTGGGCGTGTGATTCATGTGACCAATACTTTTGCGAGGACTGCGTTGTGGTGCGCAACCACAGGCAATACGGCATGGAAAAAAACTTCCATCTTTGCCCCAAATGCAACCAGGAGGTCGATTGGATCGGTGTCTCAAATATCCTCAGTCCTTTCTGGACAAGGCTGCCTTCTTTTTTTCTGTATCCCTTTTCCATCAGGCCTCTGCTGCTAAACCTGATGCTTTGCGGGGTAATGTTTGTCTTTCCCGGGACCTCCCTGTTTAATATGCTTATCCAGTTTGTTCTTTGGGGCGTATGGCTGACGTATGCTTTTGCGTCTCTCAAAACAACGGCCAGGGGGGATATGAATCCGCCCCCAATTTCCATGGATACCCTTTCATCGGACTTGGATGTGATCTTCAAACAATTGACCATCTATATCATTATGGGCTTCATTATCGGTCTGGCGGTCGCCCTTTTAGGCAAGGTGGCGGGGCTGATCGCCGGGATGCTGGCCCTACTGCTGCTACCGGCCATGGTTATTCTTCTGGTTTCGACAAAGCGCCTTATTCAGGCGATGAATCCAGGGGCTTTTATCACGCTGCCCATGAGAATCGGCGGTGGTTATCTGGCCATGTATTTTTTTCTGGTACTTTTGGGCGGTGGGCCAACGGTGATTTTCAATCTGACCAAAGGCATGCTTCCGATGGCGGTTCTGCCGTTTCTTATTGCCTTTTTTCAAAACTATTACACCCTGATGTTCTATAACTTAATGGGATATGTCCTCCTGCAGTACCACGAAGAGATCGGGTATGAGGTGAACTATGAGGATTTTCATTGTCAGGGAGGGCCTCCAAAGAGATTAAGACCCTCATCTCCGCTGCTGACCGAGGTTGAGGTTCACATCAAAGACGGTAACTTCGGCTGGGCCATGGACCTTCTGGAAACGGAAATTAAGGTGAAGGAATCCAGGAACCTTGATCTTCACGAGCGCTATTACAATCTGCTGAAACTTCAGAATCTAAAGGAGAAGTGGCATGAACAAGCCATGGAATATATTGATTTGCTGGTTGAGGCGGACAACCGTGAAAAGGCCTGTCAGGTATATCTGGAATGCTCTGCATCAGATGCCGGTTTCGCCCCTTCCGCCAAAGGATTGATCCGTTTGGGCGGATGGCTGAAGGCCTGCGGTCAGGCCAGAGAAGCCATCCGGGCGTATGCTGCGTTTAACCGGGAGTACAATAAGGATCCCCGGGTGCCTTTGGTCTGCTTCAGGGCGGCAGAAATATTTAACGAGACATTCGGCCAGAAGACCAAGGCCAGGGGGTTGCTCCAGGGTATTGTCAACACCTACCCGGACCACGATATTGTTCCTTCTGTCCGGAACTACATGTCCCGGATTCGGGGGTAGCTATCCCCCACGTGCCCCGGCATTGGCAAACAATGTGGCTCTTCTAGGTTATCACCGCCTATGGGGCAACCCGGAATAACAATCCCCCGGGCCTTTCTCTTCAGGTTTTTTTCACGGAAGAGGCGATTACATATTGATTTTATAAGCAACAATTAATATACAAGGGGCAACATTTTTAATGAAGATGAATCCCGGGGGAGTTTTGCGCCCGGGAGGCGTTAGGGAAAAAGGGAAAGACTATGTGACAGAACCGGCCCGGAAGATTGAATTGGCGCGCCATCGTCGCAGCAGGTATATTCTGAATAACAGCCTTATTGGAGATAGACCATGAAACGTTTTTTCGTTGCAGTATCTTGCCTTGTTGTCATTTTTACCATGAGTGATGTGTTTGCCCAGGATGGACCGGACACTCTGGAATTGCCCACAGGGACAATAACCCTGATGGCACCTGAAGGGTCCGAACGGGAACCGACACTTTCTCCGGTTCTATTTCCCCACTCCCTCCATTTTTCCTACTCCTGTAAAGATTGCCACCATGCCTGGGACGGCGAAAGCCCGGTACAGTCCTGTGCTGCTGCCGGCTGCCATGAAAACCTCTGGGCTCCTAAGCCCGGCAGCACCCCCAAGGGTGAGAAACGGATCAAGTCTCTCACCGGTGCCTACCATCAGACCTGCCGCGACTGCCACAGGGAAGAAATCGTGGTACAGAAGGCTGCCGGCATCAAAGATGTTTCCACCGGTCCCATCGAATGTGAGGGGTGTCATCCCACACCCCATTCCGAGCCGGAAAATTCCGAGGAATCCCTCTCTGTTCCCCTGGGGAACATCATCATCGAACCCCCTGAAGACGTAGAGGCCAAAAAAGAGTCTGTGGATTTCCCCCATGGCGCCCATTTCGGGTTTGCCTGCCAGGACTGTCACCATGACTGGGACGGAGAAAGTGAAGTAACGGGCTGCAGCACCGAGGGCTGCCATGACGAGACCGAACCTTCCGGTACCAGAGATATCAAAGATCCGGACAACGTGCTTTACTACCTGGCCGCCTATCACAATGCCTGTGTGGGATGCCACAGAGAAACCACGCAGCAGCGTAACAAAGCCATCAAAGAGGCTGAACTGAAAAAGGCCCATGTGGATGAAAAAGACCTGCCTGCTGCCGGCCCGGTGGGATGTAACGACTGCCATACCGGTTCTTAATCCCTTTTAGATCCGCAGAAGAAAATACGACACCTGGCTGGCCTGGCTTGCCGGGTGTCGTCGTATTTGTAATCCATATCTTAAACAGCCGAGCAGGCATAAAGGAAGGCAAGTGACATCCGGTTTGTCAGGTAAATTTTTGGTTTTTGAAGGTATTGACGGGTCCGGAAAGACCACCCAGTCAAGGGCGGTTGCCCGGCGTCTGAAAGCGTCCGGTCTGACGGTTTCATCCACCTTTGAGCCCACGGACGGCCCCATCGGAAAATTAATCCGCCAGATGTTATCCGGGGAGCTGCCCGTGGATCAGCGAACCATTGCCTCGCTGTTTGCGGCGGACCGCACCGACCACCTGGTACATCCGGAAACCGGGGTAAAAGCGCTGGTGGACAATGGTACTACCGTTGTCTGCGACCGGTATTATTTCTCTTCCTATGCCTATCATGCCCAATACATTGACATGGACTGGGTCATCGAGGCCAATCGCCTGAATGCCGACATTCTCAGGCCGGACGCCACCCTGTTCATTGACGTGGAACCTGACACCTGCCTGCAGCGTATACAGGCCCGCAGTGAGCGGCTTGATATTTACGAGAAAATCGATATTATGAAGCAGGTGCGGGCAAACTATTTTAGTGCATTTCACCGGTTAAAGGATCAGGAAACCGTTATTATCGTTGACGGGAATGCAGGCCCTGAGGACGTGGCGGACAGGGTCTGGGATCAGGTGACGCGCCTGCTTGGACTATAGAGACATGCCAATGAAAAAGATTTGCATCATTGACGGTCAGGGCGGGGGTATCGGCTCGGCTGTCATCAAAAAACTGAAGGAACGGTTTGAGGAAACCGTGGAGGTGATTGCCCTGGGCACCAATGCCATTGCCACGGCCCAGATGCTGAAAGCAAGGGCCAACAAAGGTGCCTCCGGCACCAATGCCATTGTTCAGACCGTACGTCGGGCGGATATAATTATCGGGCCGGTGGGGATCATCATGCCCCACGCCATGATGGGTGAGGTCACCCCAGAGATGGCCGAAGCTGTCTGCCAGTCAGATGCCAAGAAGGTGCTGCTGCCCCTGAGCCAGGAAAATATCTCTATTGTCGGTGTGACGGGGTTCCCCCTGCCCCAGCTGGTGGATGAATTGCTGGATACCCATCTGACCTTTTTATAAATAATGCGCACAAATTAAAAAATCGTGTGTAAAATAGACTTAGTATAACCACAGATAATCAGGAGAGCAGCCCATGTGTGAAGCAAATGCATATCTCATGAATGATGACGATGGTGAAACCCTGCTCATGGAGGCGGTGGACAAAGTGGAACCCGATGAGGACGGCATCCGTCTGGTGTCCATTTTCGGTGAGCAAAAATTTATCAAAGGCCGGATCCAGGCATTGTCCCTGGTGGACCACAAGGTGTTAATAAAAACGGATTAAGATCTAAATAAAGATATTTCGATCGGCTTAAAAAATGAAAAAGGCGAACCCATGAAGTATTCTCATGGGTTCGCCTTTTTTATGTCAGGCCGGCTGAGATTCAGCCGGCCGTTTTGCTTATCGAATGATTATCATCCCGGCTGGTTACTACCAGCCCGGGTGGCCACTACCACCCCAGGGTCAGATAATCATGCATGGAGTCGGCAGCCGCACGGCCGGCACCCATGGCCAGGATAACGGTTGCCGCACCGGTAACGATGTCACCACCGGCCCAGACACCTTTCTTGGTGGTCTTGCCGTTGGCTTCGTCAGCAACGATGTTGCCCCATTTGTTCAGGGCCATATCCGGTGTGGTGCTGGTGAGCAGCGGGTTGGCGTTGGAGCCGACGGAAACAACCACCAGGTCGCAATCCATTCTGTACTCGGAGCCTTCGATGGGTACGGGGCGGCGGCGACCGGATGAATCGGGTTCGCCCAGTTCCATCTTCAGACATTCCATGCCGGTGAGGCGGCCGTTCTCATCCCCGAAGAACTGGGTGGGGTTGGTGAGCAGTACGAATTCGATTTTTTCTTCTTCCGCATGATGCAGCTCTTCATCCCTGGCAGGCATCTCTTCGCGGGAGCGGCGGTAAACCACTTTTACGGATTCAGCACCCAGACGCATGGCGGTTCTGGCGGCGTCCATGGCAACGTTGCCGGCGCCGA
>JAKSBB010000628.1 GCA_022361315.1 Desulfobacterales bacterium | reverse complement strand
TGAAGAAGTGCGCATCGGGCAAACGGAAACATCGCCGGAGCCGGCGAAAAAACCTTCGACAGTTAAAAATGAGCAGCGCAAACCATCTTTCCTGCAAAAAACACCACGCATGTTTCTACAACAGCCGTTGACCCGAACATGCGTTAAATTGAAGGAGAAATATATATGTGTCGTTTGTTTGCACTGACAAGTGAAGACCCTGTATCTCCCATGCTGGCCGTCAAAGCACTTGATGTTATGAAAGAAGGCCACGACGGATCCGGAGTGGGACTGCTTCTCCAGGACCTGGGCGGTCCGTTTGAGGAGATGAAGGATGCACCGATTCTGTCCGGCATATTCAGTGAGGAGGGTATCCGCCGCCTTGACCTGTTTATGATGGACCAGGGTTTTTTAACCAAATATAAAATCTCACTCAAAGTACCTAAAAAGCCGGTTGAAGGTATCCCCCGAAGGGATCTGTACCTTATCCGTGCCTATGAACTGCCTGAAGGCTGGGACAATCTGGATGATGAGGAGATAAAAAACCGCCTCATGATGATCCGACTGAAAATCCGTGAAATGGGAGAAGAAAAGAATGACATGATCGTATTTTCATTCTGGCCTGACACCATCATGATCAAGGAGATCGGTGATCCCATGCAGCTTGGAGACTATTTGGGGCTGGACAGAAAGGAACTCCATGCCAGGATCATCATGGCCCAGGGCCGGCAGAACACCAACTACGCCATCAACCTGTATGCCTGTCATCCCTTTTTCATCAAGGGATACTGCACCATGACCAACGGTGAGAACACCGCCTTTATCCCCATCAAGGACTTTCTGTCATCCCGGGATATTCCCGGATACATGGGATACCAGTCCGACTCGGAAGTCTTTGCCCATATCCTCCACTACTCCCAGGAAGAACTGGGGCTGGGCATCGACGGATATAAGCATGTGATTACACCGCTTCAGCGGGGGGATATCGAGGACCATCCTGATAAGGACTTTCTCTTCCATCTGAAACGGACCTGCCGCCAGCTCATCATTGACGGCCCCAACTGCGTCATCGGCACCCTGCCCGACCACTCCATGTTCATGGTCCAGGACAGGAAGAAGCTGAGACCCGGTGTTGTCGGCGGAAAAGACGGCATGTTTGCCTTCTCCTCCGAGATCTGCGGTCTGGACGCCATCATTCCGGACCGGGACAAGTCCAAAGATATTCAACCCATGCACCTTGATACAGCCATTGTAAGCCCCGAACGCCAGGAGGTAGATATATGTCGTCAAACAGAAGCCTTGAACCTTCCGCTTTAAGCCTGAATGATCTGCCCTGGCAGATCCGCTACAGCAATGACCGCTGCACCCTCTGCGGTCAGTGTACTGCGGTCTGCCCGGTAAAAGCCATTGAACTGCACACGTTCCAGAAACGGATCATCAAAACCTCCGTGGCGAAGAACGCCGAGCATTCCAACCGGTATGACAACTTTTACGGCATCCGCCAGAAAACCCGGGTGGAAAACGCCTGTATCGGCTGCGCCATGTGCACCATGGCCTGCCCCAACGATGCCATCACCCCGGTGAAAAACCCGGGACTGGACCGCATGAAATTCCATGTCAACCAGCAGGGGGTTCCCAGACGCCGGGGCGGCAGAAGAAATGCCTCGGATTCCGTTCTGGACAGAATAAAATTTACCAGAATTTCCATGCTCACCGACCCGGCACTGGATGCCGGCCGCCACGAGTTCGAAATGCGCACCCTCCTGGGCCGGGTTCTCTCCCCCCGGGAGAATATGAAACGGTTGCGGACAAAGGGTTGGATTCCCCCGGTCAGAGAGATATATCCGCTGGTCATCGGCGGCATGTCCTTTGGGGCTCTTTCCCCCACCATGTGGGAAGGGTTGCAGATGGGGGTGGCCTACCTGAATGAAGAACTGGGCATGCCCGTGCGCATGTGCACGGGTGAAGGCGGCTGTCCCCCGAGACTGCTGCGCTCCCGGTTCCTGAAATACGTGATTCTCCAGATCGCCTCCGGGTATTTCGGCTGGGACGAGATCATCCACGCCATCCCCCATATGAAAGAAGATCCCTGCGCCATCGAGATCACGTACGGCCCGGGTGCCAAGCCCGGTGACGGCGGTCTTCTGATGTGGCATAAGGTGAATAAGCTCATCGCGGCCATCCGCGGGGTGCCCCAGGGCGTGAGTCTGCCCTCGCCCCCCACCCACCAGACCCAGTACTCCATTGAAGAGTCCGTGGCCAAGATGATCCTGTCCATGTCCATGGCCTGGGGATTCAGGGTGCCGGTGTATCCCAAGATATCCGCCTCCTCCACATCTCTTGCGGTGCTGAACAACCTGACCCGGAACGACTACGCCGGCGGTCTTGCCATTGACGGTGAGGACGGCGGCACCGGCGCGGCCTACTCGGTCTCCATGGACCATATGGGCCACCCCATCGCCAGTTGCATCCGGGACAACTACCTGAACCTGGCCAAGATCGGTAAACAGAACGAAGTGCCCATCTTTGCCGGCGGCGGTATCGGTAAAAACGGCAACATCGCCGCCAACGCCGCCGCCCTCATCATGCTGGGCGCCTCCGGTATCCAGATCGGTAAATACGTCATGCAGGCGGCTGCCGGCTGCGTGGGTACCGAAGAAGACCGCTGTAACGTCTGCAACGTGGGAATCTGCCCCAAGGGCATCACCTCACAGGACCCCAGGCTTTACAGACGCCTTGATCCCGAAGATGTGGCCCAGCGTATCGTGGATCTCTTTGTCTCCTTTGACACGGAGCTGAAAAAGATCGTGGCCCCCCTGGGCCGGTCCACCTCCCTGCCCATTGGCATGTCCGATGCCCTGGGCATTGACGATGCGGCCATGGCAGAGCGTTTGAACATCAAGTATGTGGTTTAGGGGGATAGGATGAGAGATTTTATATACATCAGCGGCAGGAGAGAGGGGAAGCGGATTCCGTCCCGGGTATTGGAAGAGATCATCCACCAGCAGGTGGTGGCGGGAAATCGTTCCCTGGAAGTGGAGGCCTTTGGCCAGCACGGCATTGGGGGCCGCCTTTGGGATGCCGGGGAGACCCGGATTCG
>JAKSBB010000882.1 GCA_022361315.1 Desulfobacterales bacterium | reverse complement strand
TCCAGGGCCACGCCTTCCATGAGGTCACCGTCGCCGCACATGGCGTAGGTGTGATGGTTGATCAGTTCCAGTCCGTCCTTGTTGAACCGGGCCGCCATGTGGCGTTCGGCAATGGCCATACCCACCGCGTTGGCAATGCCCTGGCCCAGGGGGCCGGTGGTGGTTTCAACACCCGGGGTATCCCCGTATTCCGGATGCCCCGGGGTTCTGGAACCCCACTGACGGAAGGCTTTGAGATCGTCCAGTTCCAGTCCGTAGCCGGTGAGGTACAGCATGCTGTAAAGCAGGGAAGAGGCATGGCCGCCGGAGAGGACGAAGCGGTCACGGTCGATCCAAGCCGGGTTGGCCGGATTGTGCTTCAGAAAGCGTTTGAACAGCACGTAGGCGGCAGGGGCCAGGCCCATGGGGGCGCCGGGATGTCCTGAGTTGGCCTGCTGGACGGCATCCATGCAGAGCGTCCGGATGGTGTTGACTGTCAGTTGATCAAGGTTTGGGTTGGCATCAGCCATTGGTTTTATCTCCTGTAAACGGTAAAATAATTACAAGGCCCGCATGTGTTCCGGTTTCAACGGCACATTTCCTTTCAGGGCCTGTGATATCAGTTCTAAGGTTTTTTCCTTGTCCCGGGGCATCTGTGCCCGGATGGGGAGGTAGTTGGATGCGTGGTTGGCGTGGAACAGCCCGTTGGTGAGGTTGGTGGCAGCGATCATCTGCCCCAGCTCCGTGAGCATCTCCTCCGGGCCGATAACGGGGAATTCCCCGGCCTCATGGGCATCGTGGAGTTCGGTGCCCGGGATGAGCATAAGGCTGAGCGCCCCCACAAAATCCGGGTCCATGGCGGACAGCACCCGACCGGTTTCCATGGCATGGACAGCAGAACGTTCCCTGCCCCCCAGGCCCAGGAGCACGGTGACCGACAGCTTTATGCCGGCCGCCTTTACCCGCCGGCCCTGATCGATCATCTTTTGTGCCGTGGCCCCTTTACGGATCTCGGAGTCAGTGAGGTATGATGCAGCTGTTCGTGACCGCATACTCGGCAGTCCGGATTTTCATCTTTGTGCCGGTACGTCGATGTTGCACCGTAACAACTAAATTTCACCGTCTCGAAGCGTTTGATAATTAGGACATCGCCATCGAAGAAGCAAATTTCCAAGCATCGACAGCTCTCACTGTCCGGGTAATTAACGCGGCGACACTTTGACGATCACTTTCGCACCATGCAATCCGTTACCGGAACCGGTTTGCCATAGTTTTCACTTGATCCGATCAATGCGCCAGCAT
>JAKSBB010000234.1 GCA_022361315.1 Desulfobacterales bacterium | reverse complement strand
TCGATCTTGCGGTCCCTCATATCGGATGGAACGGCATCCATGCGCATAAACCCTCCCGGCTCTTCCACGGCCTTTCCGGCAGGGAAAAGTTCTACTTTGTCCACTCCTATTACGTGGAACCCGAGGAGGAAGGGGTTGCCCTGACCACCACCACCTACGGCAAGACCTTTGTCAGCGCCGTCCAGAAGGGCAATGTCACGGCCACCCAGTTCCATCCGGAGAAGAGCGGCAAGGCGGGGCTCACCGTGTTCCAGAACTTTATCGATACCCACAAGGACAGCACCCTGCTCCCCGAGATCTCGGGTGAAAACGGCCTTGCCAAGCGTGTCATCGCCTGCCTGGACGTGCGCGCCAACGACAACGGAGACCTGGTGGTCACCAAGGGCGACCAGTACGATGTCCGTGAGGAAGGCAGTGTCCGAAACCTTGGCAAACCCGTTGCCCTGGCCGGCAAGTATTACGAGCAGGGGGCGGATGAAATCACCTTCCTGAACATCACCGGGTTCCGGGATTTCCCCCTGGAGGACATGCCCATGCTCCAGGTGCTGGAAGAAACCTCTAAAAACGTTTTTGTTCCGCTGACCATCGGCGGGGGTATCCGGGAGTTTACGGACAGCAACGGCAAACACTACACCGCACTGGATGTAGCCTCCCGCTACTTCAGGGCCGGAGCGGACAAGATCTCCATCGGGTCCGATGCCGTTTATGTGGCGGAAGACTATATCAAAACCGGTGAGAAGACGGGTAAAACGGCCATTGAACAGATCTCCCTGAAATACGGGGCCCAGGCTGTGGTCATCTCCATCGATCCCCAGCGGGTGTGGGTCGACGCCCCGGAAGACGCCCCCAAACACCATGTCATGGCGTCCCCGGAAACCGGTCCAGAGGGCCAGCGCTACTGCTGGTACCAGTGTACGGTGAAAGGCGGCCGTGAGGCCCGGGACATTGATGCAGTGGCCCTGGCCAAGGCCTGTGAGGCACTTGGCGCCGGTGAAATCCTGCTCAACTGCATTGACAAGGACGGCACCAACTCAGGGTTTGCCCTGGAACTCATCAATGCGGTGAGGGACGCCGTCACTATCCCGGTGATTGCCTCTTCCGGTGCGGGCTGCGAGGCCCATTTTTCCGAGGTCTTTGAGAAGACCGGTGCAGAAGCGGCACTGGCTGCGGGCATCTTCCACAGGGAAGAAGTGCCGATTTCAGCGGTGAAGAACCACCTGGCGGAAAAGAAAATCGAAGTGCGGCAGTAGCCGCAGATATCAAAAAGAAAAACAGGGTGCCGGTTCGATCCGGCACCCTGTTTTTGTTGTGACTAATTAATGCCCTCGCCGACAGGATCCGTCAAGCCTAAAGCCAGCCGCTTGGCGGAAATCCGTTCATCCATGGCTGCAGCCGCCTTTTCAAAATCCGGCTCCACCAGGAAGGAGGCGCCGAACACATCCTCCAGCCCGTTCAGGGCCAGATCCGTCACCAGCTTTGATCCCGTGATATGGGGGGGCGTGCCGATATG
>JAKSBB010001309.1 GCA_022361315.1 Desulfobacterales bacterium | reverse complement strand
TTGGGCAATGCCGTTAAATTTACACCCAGGGGCAGCATTACCCTGAGTCTGGAGGCGGAGGCTGCTGAATCCAACCACACGCTGTTAACGGTTTCCGTAACTGATACGGGCATCGGCGTTGCTCCGGACAAACAGGCGGCCATCTTTGAGCCCTTTATTCAGTCCGAAGACGATATTACCAGCCGTTACGGCGGCACCGGCCTGGGACTTGCCATCAGCCGGAATATTGCACGGAAAATGGGTGGCGACCTCTGGGTGGAGTCTGAAAAGGGCAAGGGATCCGTTTTCTATTTCAACGCCCACATGAAAACCGCCGAGGTGACCCCCAGACAGCGGATAAGACCTGCGGCTCTGGAAGGCAAACGGATACTTGTGGTATCCACCGGTACCGATGCATCGGATATTCTGGATCATCTGCTGACGTCCGCTGGGATGGCAGTGGAAACCCGCACCCTTGGAAACCTGCCGCTCATCTTAAGCGAACTGGCAGATCCGGATGCCGGTATCGCCAGCTATGACATGGGGGTGCTGGACTTCGGCAAGTCCATCAAGCCCGGCGCCGAGGATATCCCTGCGCTGATGAAAGGAACAACACCGGGGGATTTCCCCTTCAACTGGATGGCCTGTGCCGTCCCCTTTCCCGGGATAGCAAAGATTTTTGATGAAAGCGGATTTAAAGGGTTCATCCCCAAACCGGCCAGAAAGGACGTCCTTTTGGAGATGGCTGCCCATGTGATGGGGATGCCGGTGGAGAAGAGGTCCACCGACAACGAGCCCGAAGCCATGCTGACATCCCATTCCCTGTCTGAAAACCGGAAAATGGATGCGGTGATTCTTTTGGTGGAGGATAACCCGGTGAACCAGAAAATGGCCATGCTGATGCTCACCCGGGCCGGCTATCAGGTCGAGGTGGCGCGGCACGGTAAGGAAGCCCTGGCCGCATATGTCCTTGCCCCGAATCAATACGATCTTATTCTGATGGATATCAATATGCCGGTGATGGACGGGTTTGAAGCCACTGAAAAGATCCGTTCCCATGAACTGGACAAAGACCTGGCCCAGATACCGATACTGGCGCTGACCGCCAATGTACTGGACGATTTCAAACTCCGGTGCAAAGAGGCGGGGATGAACGATTTTCTCACCAAACCCATCAAGCGGGAGGTGGTGTTCGCCGCCATCCAGAAGTGGGTGAGGGCTAGCGGGTCATAGCTGTTTGATACACCACGAAGCGCACGAAGATTATCTACACTTCGTGCGCTTCGTGGTTAAAAACGCCGTTTAGATTTCTCTTAGGCCGACGCTTCAGATTCGGTCTCTTCTACCTTCTCCTTAAACCCGCATCCCCGCACCGGGCATTTTACGATTTTGCCGTCCCGTTTGGTCTCTTTTCCCACGAGATACTTGGATTCGCACTGGGGGCAGGCCCGTGCCACGGGTTTATCCCAGGAGGCAAAGGTACAATCCGGATACTTTGAACATCCGTAAAAAAGTTTGCCCCGCTTGGAGGTTTTCTCCACGATGGTGCCGTCACAATTGTCTTCGGGGCAGGGGACGCCCGTATCTTTGGTGCTGTTGTTCTGGTTTACGGATTCGGTGTACTTACAGTCGGGATATCCGGTACAGGCCAGAAAAAGACCGAATCTGCCGTCCTTCTGCACCATGGGTTCACCGCATTCCGGGCAGTCTTTCACCGGTTCACTGTCGGGTATTTTCTCCACGATGGAAATATTACCCTTCTCATCCCGGGTATAGTTGGAGGTGAAAGAGCATTCCGGGTATCCGGTGCAGGCCAGGAAATGACCGTTTCGTCCGATTTTGATATTTACGGGCTTACTGCACTCCGGACAGGAAATTCCTGTTTCTACCCCCACACCCTTGACACTGACCATATCATCCTTGGCACGGTCCAGGGTGTTTTTAAAATCCCCGTAAAAGTTGGACAGCAGATCAATTTCCTTGAGGCTTCCGTTTTCCACATCGTCAAGGTTGGTTTCCATTTGGGCGGTAAAGGAAATATCAAGCAGCTTGGGAAAGGAATCCACCAGCAGATCGTTAACAATGAAACCCAGTTCACTGGGAACGAAATACCGGTTGAGCAGTTCCACATAGCCTTTGTCCTGAATGACACCGAGAATGGAGGCATAGGTGGAGGGACGGCCGATGCCGTTCTTTTCCAGTTCCTTGACCAGGGAGGCTTCGGAAAATCTGGGGGGCGGTTTGGTAAAGTGCTGTTTGGGATTGATCTTCCGGGTGGTCAGTGTCGCCCCCTTTTCCACCGGCGGCAGGGACTGGATATCCTTATCCTTGGATTTTTCCTCGGTGGCGTACAATCTCATATACCCGTCAAATTTTACCGTAGAACCGGAAACGGAGAACAGGTACCGTTCGGTGGCATTAATGAG
>JAKSBB010000933.1 GCA_022361315.1 Desulfobacterales bacterium | reverse complement strand
GTGCAAATAAATAAGGCCCGGTGGGGAGCATCCTCCCCGCCGGGCCTTTTCATTTAATTCATTAAAGCAGTTATTCTTGCTTCTCTTCCTTTGCCTGGGCCCGGCCGGCCGGGGGCACGGCTGCCGGAAACAGATCTTCCAGATTCAGCCCTTTAATCTTTTTAAGACAGTCTTCCAGTGCAGCCTGCTCCGTATCACCGGCGCCCTGGTGCTCCGTCTTAGCAATAATGTTCACCAGGTTGGGCACGGCAATATAGTCGCCTGCCAGCTGGCCCTGGATTTTTTTGTGGACATCTATGTAAATCATCCGGCCGTTCCGGATCAGGTTGAACCGGGTGACCCGGGTCAAAATATCATTCACGTGAAGTTCCATTTGATTTTCTCCTTTTTTTAAGGTAGACCTGCCATACTTTTGAGCTGTTTTCAAGGGCTTTCTTTGCATGCCGGTATAGGTTTTCCACCCGATTGACACGAGGGTTGTCGCATTGACACAAGGCTTGCAAAAGGTCATTATTTGGAATCGGACATAAATGAAGGAACCGAACTTATGGCAGTCCCCGAACCCACCCCGGAGAAACAAACCGCATCCATACCTGTTCACCAGCCGAATACGGAAGCCCAGCCTTCTGATCCGTCAGGCAAACAGGCCCTGATTGCAGACTGGCAGACCCTTCACCGGGTGTTTATCCGCCCCGAGGATGAGGGCAGTAAACAGACCCTGATCAAATATATGGAACAGATTCTGTTCGGCCTCCACGATTTCCTGAACCAACATGTGGGGGTCACCGAGGAAATCTCCCTGGCGGAACTGTCCAGAAGTTATATGGATGTGGAAATCAATGCGGAACCCCAGAAAAAACTGGCGGATGTCATTGAGGATATCATCACGGACATCGCCCCGCGGGCGGTAAACGTGGCCTCCCCCTATTTCATAGGCCATATGACCTCTGCCATTCCCTTTTTCATGGTTCACCTCAAGGCCATATCTGCCGCCCTGAATCAGAACGTCATCAAGCTGGAAACCTCAAAGGTCTTGTCGGTTCTTGAAAAGCAGGTTCTGGCGAAGATGCACAAAATGATATTCCGGTATGACGACGCCTTTTACCAGGCGCATGTCCAGAACACCCGGACCGCCCTGGGGTCATTCACCACCGGCGGTACCACAGCCAATATCACGGCCCTTTGGGTGGCCAGAAACAAATTATTCCCTCACACAGCGGATTTTTCCAGTATCGAGGAAGACGGATTCTTTGCCGCCATGCAAGCCCATGATCTGGACAGGGTGGTTATCCTGGTATCCAAACGGGGACATTTCTCATTGCGCAAGGCGGGCGGGCTGCTGGGTATCGGCAACCGGAACGTCATCGCCGTGGATGTGGATCACAACCGTTCCATTGACCTGAAAAAACTGGAAGACACCATCGCTGCGCTCAAACGGGACGGACGCACCCGGATTGCTGCCCTGGTGGGAATTGCCGGCGCCACGGAAACCGGCATCATTGACCCCCTGCCGGAATTGGGTGAGATCTGCGAGCGGGAAAACATTCATTTCCATGTGGATGCGGCCTGGGGCGGGCCGGTGCTGCTCTCCGACAAATACAGGGCACTGCTTTCGGGCATAGAAAAGGCGGATTCCGTCACCATTGACTGCCATAAACAATTCTACATGCCCATGACGGCGGGTATGGTCTATTTCAAAGATCCCAAAGCCCTCGACAACATCGCCTATCATGCCCGGTACGTGAACCGGAAGGGCTCTGTGGATTTAGGTATTAAAACACTGGAAGGCTCAAGGGAGTCCAGCTCCCTGATTCTGGATGCCGCCCTAAAAATCATGGGGGCCAGGGGATACGGCCTGATGATAGAACACGGTATTGAAACGGCAAGCGCTTTTGCCGAAAAGATCAAGGCCCGGGATACGTTTGAACTGGTATCCGACCCCATCCTCAATATCCTCACCTACCGGGTGGTGCCCCAGGATATCCGGGAGAAGTTCCGGGATGCTGATGACAAAGAGCGGATCGCCCTCAACCGTTTCCTTGACGAGATCAACACAAACATCCAGCGCATCCAGCGGGAGGCCGGCAACAGTTTTGTTTCAAGAACCCGACTGCGTCTTTCCCCGGAAGATCCAAACAATGTGGTGGTTCTCCGGTCGGTGATCATGAATCCCATGACCACCCCGGAAATTCTGGATGAAATCCTGGATGAACAGGAGACTATCTTATCCACCCTCAGTTGGTAAAGCTATAGTCCCCCGTACATCTCGTCGTTGTAACCGATCATCAGTTGATCACCGGTGCGGATGGTGGGTGCCCGAAGGTTGCCGGTACGTCCCATGGCAGCCTTCAGGATCTCTTCCCGGTTATCATCGTTGGGGGCAAATTCCAGCACCTTTTTACCCTTGCCGATTCGCACCGTTTTGGCATTTGTAATCATTTCCCAGGCGGTATCCGCATCTATTTTTTCTTTCCTGGCATCTGCCACCTGTCCCAGTTCCAATTGTCCGTCGTCAAAAACCTTTTGCGCTTTTTTACAGGACTGTCAGCCTTTTCTCATATATGCCCAGTCTATGGCCATGGTGTTTTCCTTTCTGATATGTGGGTTGAAATCGTTGCTCAGTAGAACTTTTAATCAGAATAAGAACGTTCCGATACCCCGTCAAGCCAAAGCCCTGAGCGCACTATTCACGACCCTCTGCTAAACATATAAAAAAATGATTGACAAATACCGACCGGTCGGTCAATATTAATCAAATTTTAATAGACACAAGGTACACGCCATGTCCAAGCGCGAACAAAACAGAGAAAAAAAGCAGGCGGCCATTCTGGTGGCGGCCCTGACGGTATTCTCCCGGAAAGGCTACGCCGCTGCCAAAATCATAGACATTGCCAGGGCTGCCAATGTGGGTAAAGGGACGATTTACGAATATCACCGAAGCAAGGAGGATCTATTCTTTGCCCTGTTCCAGTGGTACGTGGAACGGCTGGCCGGAGGAACCGCCGACCCACCGGAGGTACCGGAAGGCAATGCAGAAGACCAATTGAAACATTTTTTCAGTTCTACCCTGAATGCCTTTTACGGGGAAATAGACACCTTCGGTGTCTTCTTTGAATTCTGGGCCGCCGCTGGGAATCCGGCCACCCGGGACCGGTTCCGTTCTGCCATGCTGTCCATGTACCATCAATTCAGAACCATGGTCGTCGATCTTATTAACCAAGGCAAAGACACCGGATTATTCCGTAAGGACACCGATGCATTCTCCGTTGCCGCCGGCCTTGTGGGGACCATGGACGGCATGATGCTCCAGGCCTGGATGGACAGGGAGTTTGATGTGCTGACCGCCTCGGGCCAATTTCTTGATACCCTCATTGCAGGAATGAAATCTTAGAATCAGAGGAATCCAATCCATGCGTATAAACCCGATAAAAACACGACACAAAATGCAATTGGTTCTGTGCATCCTGTTTCTGCTGCCTGCGACCGCTGTTGCAGAACCCGCTGCCGCCACCATTATCGCCAAAGCCTGGGATTACATGCGGGGGAAAACCTCCGTATCCGTGGTCCGGATGACCGTTCACCGTGAAGACTGGCAGCGCACATCCGTAATAAAAGCCTGGACCAAGGGGCGGGAGACTTCCATCTTCCAAATCATCGCTCCGAAAAAGGACAAGGGCAACGGCACGCTTAAAAAAGACCGGGACATGTGGACCTATAACCCTAAAATCAACCGGGTGGTAAAGATTCCACCCTCAATGATGTCCCAGTCCTGGATGGGCTCGGATTTTTCCAACAATGACCTGTCCAAGGCAGATACCATCCTCATGGATTATACCCATGAGATTACGGGTAAAAAGACCGTGGACGGTGTCACCGTATACGATATCACCTCGACCCCCAAGCCTGACGCTCCGGTGATCTGGGGAAAGCAAACCCTGAAGATCCGCGAGGATGGTGTGCTGCTGGAGCAGGCCTTTTTTGATGAGGATATGGAACCGGTGAAGGTCATGACCACCACCGACATCCGGGATATCGGGGGCCGCCCCTTCCCGGCCCGGTGGACCATGCGGTCCATGGATGCGGAATCCGACCAGGATTACACCCTGCTTGAATACGAAAGCCTGGACTTTGACATCCCGCTTCGGGACAGCCTTTTCACCCTGAACGCACTGCGGAAACCCCTGAGGTAAACATGGAAATTCTCATGGCCTGGCGCAATGTATGGCGGAATCCCAGGCGAACCATCCTGACCATCCTGGCCATTGCCTTTGCCTGTATCCTGCTGATATTCATGCTCTCCCTCCAGACCGGCATGTACGAGGTAATGATTAACGCTGCCGTAAAAACCCGGACCGGTCATTTGCAGGTCCTGGCAGAGGGTTATAACGAGGACCACAAGATCCGAAAAGTGATTTCCCGTCCTGCCGCTGTTGCCGGGGTTCTGGACGATATACCCCATATCACCGGGTACACATTCAGGGCCAACGGTTTCGCCCTGTTGTCTTCGGAAAAGCGGACCTACGGCGGCCTGATCACCGGCGTTGATCCGGATACGGAACCCCGGATATCCAACATTGCAGGCATCATTCGCAAAGGCAGGTTTTTATTGCCATCAGACACCAACCACACCGTGATCGGCTCACTTTTGGCCAAAAACCTGAAAATTGATGTGGGGGATGAGCTGGTTGTCTTAGGTTCTGCCAGGGACGGTGCCATCGCCGCCACGGTCCTCAATGTGGCAGGCATTTTTTCCTCAGGTATGGATGAGTATGACAGATCCGCCATATTCATCCCTCTAACCCACTTCCAGGACGTCTTTGCCATGGAAGGTGCCGTGCATGAGGTGGTGATCACCTGCGACTCCCTCTGGAACGTCGGCCCTGCCCAAACGACGATAGTCAACGGAATAACCGGGCTGGAAAAGAAACGAAAACTTACCTGTCTTTCCTGGGATGAACTGACACCCGGCCTGATCCAGTCCATCCAGATGGACCTGGGCGGCGGCCTGATCTTTTACGGCATACTGCTGATCATGGTGGCCTTCAGCATCATGAATACCTTCCTCATGGCCGTGTTTGAGCGCACCCGGGAATTCGGAACCCTCATGGCCATCGGCGCAAGACCTGGACGCCTGACCAAAATGCTGATTTACGAATCCGGCTTTTTGACCCTCTGCGGCATAGGCTTGGGAATCGGTACAGGCTGTCTTCTCACACTCTGGGCACAACATGCCGGTATTCCCATGGGGGACGCCGAAGGCATGTTGCGCCAATACGGTATTCCCGGCTTGATCCGGCCGAAACTCTCCCTGGCGACGGCCTTTACGGGACCGGCCGTGGTCTTTATCATCACCATGCTCACCGCATTATACCCCGCGGTCAAAGTACACCGGATCATCCCTGTGGATGCCATGCGGGCGGCGTAAGGAGGCACCATGCATCTTCAAGTATCCTGGCGGAACGTCTGGCGGAACCCCAAACGCACCGGCATTATTCTCACAGCCGTGATCATCGGCGCATGGACCATGCTGGTGTTCGGCGCCCTGTCCCGGGGGATGATGACATCCACCCTGTCCAATGCCCTGAATACCCTCACCGGCCATATCCAGATCCAAAATCCCGAATACCGGGACGATCCGGTGATAGACAACCGGATTGAGGCGCCGGGCCGGGTGGTGAAACTTTTGGAACAGACGCTGCCCGATGATGCGGTATTTTCCTTCCGCATTCAGGTCAGCGGCGTGGCATCCAATGCC
Source organism: Desulfobacterales bacterium (assembly GCA_022361315.1). The sequence goes on along the minus strand of JAKSBB010000933.1, from coordinate 5,150 downwards.
CGGAATTCGGAAGGCGTCACCATCGTCGGTATTGACCCGGAAAAAGAGTCCGCCCTTTCCTTCTACGGTGACAGCACGGCCCGGGGAAAACTGTTGGCCTCCGGCGATAACAGGGGCATCTATGTGGGGGAAGCCCTTCTGGATTCCTTTGAAACAAAAATCGGCCGTAAACTGGTGCTCATGACCCAGGATGCCCATCTTGAGACCGCCTCAAAAGCCTTTAAAATCAGAGGGACTTTCAGGGCGGAAATGGAAGCCACGGAAAAGCAATTTGTTTTCATCACCCTTGATGCGGCCCGCCGATTTCTCAAGGCGGGAAACGGTGTCACCTCTGCCTGTATAAAACTGCCGGGGGACGATACCATGGATCTTAAATCACTGGCAGAGACTGCCGCAACACTTGCCAAATCCCTCCCGGAAAGCACCGCAGTCCTCACCTGGGTAGACCTGCTCCCCCTGCTGAAAGGATACCTGGATATGTTCGACGGTTTTATGTTGCTCTGGTACCTGGTGGTCTTTGTGGCCATGGCTTTCGGTCTCACGAACACCATGCTCATGGCGGTTCTGGAGCGCACCCGGGAATTCGGACTGCTCAAAGCCCTGGGAATGAAGCCGGTCTGGATTATCCGAAACGTTATTCTGGAATGCCTGATCCTGCTGGCCATCGGCCTTGCCGCAGGTAACATTATGGGATTTATCACGGTCCAGGCCCTCTCAGGAGGAATCGATATGTCATTTATGGCTGAGGGGTCGGAGTTTTTCGGCATCGGCCACATCGTCATCCCCTATATCACAGTAAAAGATCTTCTGTCCGTCAACGCCGTTATCATGGGACTCGGCGTTCTGGTCTGCCTTTACCCTGCGGTCAAAGCCGGCCGGATCACCCCGGTGGAAGCCATGTCCCACACCTGAAAAAGAGAGTTAAAATGGAAAATACACCCAGCCATATGGTGGAAATCATCGACGTCACCAAAACCTACACCCAGGGCAAACTTGATGTCCATGCCCTTGCCGGGATCTCCCTGGGTCTGGACAAGGGGGAGTTTACCGCTCTGGCCGGCCCTTCCGGCTCAGGCAAAACCACCCTGCTCAACCTCATCGGCGGTCTGGACAGCCCCTCTTCCGGCAGGATCATCCTGGACGGAGAGGAAGTGACCGGACTTTCCCAGTCCCGGCTCGCCGACATGCGCCTGAACAAGATCGGTTTTGTCTTCCAGGCCTACAACATTATCCCGGTATTGTCCGCCCGGGAAAATGTGGAGTATGTCATGCTTATGCAGGGGGTGCCGGCAAAAGAAAGAACCGAACGGGCCAGAACCGTTCTGGATGAGGTGGGGCTTACCAACATGCACGACAGACGGCCCACCGAACTTTCGGGCGGCCAGCAACAACGGGTGGCCGTGGCCCGGGCCATCGTCTCACGGCCTGCCATTGTCCTGGCGGACGAACCCACGGCAAACCTGGATTCCGAAACAGGCAGGGGGCTGCTGGAAATGATGGCAGAGATGAACCAGAAACGGAAAGTCACCTTCATTTTTTCCACCCATGACCGGATGGTCATGGAATATGCCCACAGGATCGTACGGCTCAAGGACGGACTGGTCAGCGATGACAGCACCAAATAGACAAAAAATTTCTACCGTTTTCCTGCTGGTCTTCGCCATCATTGCATGGTCCGCAGCAGTCAGCCTAAGTGCGGAGATATCCTCACCGGAGACGGAGTGGGACGGACATTTAAAACTATACAGCCGTGCCCTGTTCCCGAGGGCCGGCAGCGCATACGAGGCAGCGGGTCTGTCTCCCAACTATGACGGATTCGCGGAGTTCCGCGTGAACAACCGCACCTTTTTCGGAGATGCCCTGTATACGGAGGTGCATTACGAAACGCTTTTCGGCGGCGGAGGCACCCGCAGGGACGGAGAGGAGTTAAAGTCACGCTACCCTGCCCTATTCCCGGACGGGCTCTTCGGTCCGCCCGACGATGACCGGCGGTTCTTTGACCTGACGGGTACGCTTAATGACGATAAGGACACCATGGGTTATCACCGCCTGGACCGGGCCATGGTGGCATTTACTCCGGCCTGGGGTGAAGTACGCCTGGGACGGCAGGCCGTGACCTGGGGCCACGGATTCACCTTCAACCCCATGGACCTGTTCAATCCTTTTTCCCCCACAGACCTGGAACGGGATTACAAAACAGGAGATGATCTCATCCTGGTTCAGTTTCCTGTGAATACCCTGAATGTGGAATTGGATCTGGAATTGATATACGTGGCCCGGAGGGAAGCGGATACCGGAAACACAAGCCTGGATGAAAACTCCATTGGTGCAAAAGTCCATTTCTTTGTGGGAGAAACGGAGGCAGATATCATGCTCACCCGGCACTACGAGGACATCGTTGCAGGGGCCGGAGCAGTCGGCTATCTCGGCGGTGCCGCCTGGCGCTGGGATGTCACCGCCACCTTTCTCCACGAAGACAGCCGGGGACGCTCCGCCTATCTTTCAGGTATCATTAACATGGACTACTCCTGGATCTGGCTGGATAAAAACTGGTACGGATACCTGGAGCTTTATTACAACGGACTTTCCGATGCGGATTATACCGACCATTTTTCAGATCCGGCCCTCTCGGACCGGCTCGCCAGAGGAGAACTTTTCGCACTGGGCCGCTGGTACCTCAGTGGTAATCTGAACCTGGAGGTTCATCCTTTGCTCAATGCCTACCTCACCCCCATCGTGAACCTCAACGACGGCTCCGGCGCCCTGTTGCCCAGGGCCGTATACGACTGGGCGGACAACATCCGGCTCACTCTGTCAGGATCCCTGAGTTGGGGCGGCAGCAGTACGGAATACGGCGGCTACCCCATCCCCGGTACCGATTTTTCTTCAATCCCCGCAGACAGTATTTCCGGTTGGATCAACTGGTATTTTTGAACTATATCTGGTATATTCGCCTGATTTTTTTGATGAATTATAAATTGCGGGGCTTAATTGGAAACCATCATCAGACAGATCCTGACGTCGAAGGTATATGAAGCGGCCGTTGAAACACCGCTGGACAACGCCGTGGTATTATCCCGGCGGTTGGAAAACACCATCCGGCTGAAACGGGAAGATCTTCAGCCTGTTTTCTCTTTCAAGCTCCGCGGTGCCTACAACCGCATTGCCCATCTCACCCCTGAGCAACGGGATAGAGGGGTCATTGCGGCCTCTGCCGGGAATCATGCCCAGGGGATGGCATACGCCGGACGGCAGATGGGTATAAAGGTTCTGATCGTCATGCCAGTCACGACGCCTCAGATCAAAATCAATGCGGTAAAGCATTACGGGGCAGATGTCATCCTCCACGGCATGAGCTATTCCGAATCCGCTCAATTTGCTGCGGAAAAAGCTGCCTCCTGCGGGATGGAAGTCATCCACCCCTTTGATGATGAACTGGTTATTGCCGGCCAGGGCACCGTCGCGGTGGAGCTCTTAAGACAGAATAACGGTCCCCTGGATGCGGTCTTTATACCGGTGGGCGGCGGCGGACTTCTTGCGGGCATGGCCGCCTATATCAAACTGCTGCGGCCGGAGGTCCATGTTTTTGGCGTAGAACCCGAGGACAGCGATGCCATGGCCCGCTCCCTTGAACAGGGACGCATCGTCACCCTGGACGATGTGGGCATCTTTGCCGACGGTGTTGCCGTAAAAACCGTGGGAGTCAACACCTTTGCCCTCTGCCGCCAGTTTGTGGACGGTATCATCCGGGTGAATACCGATGAGATCTGCAGCGGCATCAAGGCCATTTACGAGGCAACCCGATCCATTGCGGAACCTGCCGGCGGCCTTGCCACGGCCGGCCTGCTGAAGTACATCCGGAAGACCGGATGCACCGGGAAAAGCCTGGTGGCGGTAAATTCCGGTGCCAACATGAATTTCGAACGGCTTCGCTTCGTGGCTGAACGCACCCTCATCGGTGAAAAACAGGAAGCCCTTTTCGCCGTCACCATACCGGAACAGGTCGGCAGCCTGAAAACATTCTGCAAAGATATGGTGGGCGACAGAAACATCACCGAATTCAACTATCGACTGGAAAACCGGGACTGTGCCCGGATTTTCGTGGGTATATCCATGGGGGCTCCGGAGGAACGGAACGCCCTGAGCAAACAGCTTTCGGATGCCGGCTACGAAAACATTGACCTGACGGACAATGAACTGGCCAAGAACCACATCCGACATATGGTGGGGGGCCGGTGCAAAGAGGCGAAAAACGAACGCCTTTTCAGATTCTGGTTCCCGGAACGGCCCGGTGCGCTGGTGAACTTCCTTGATGCCATTAAAGGAGAACTCAACATCTCCCTATTCCACTACAGGGCCCACGGCGGCGACTTCGGACGGGTGTTGGTGGGTCTGGAAGTCCCTCCGGGACATGGCAGGGAATTGTCAAAGCGTCTTGAAAGGCTGGGCTACCGGTTTATAGAAGAAACAGACAATCCGGCCTGCGGCCTTTTTCTGTAGGGGCCCTCCATATTAAGAATGTTGGCTTGAGTTCGAGAATTGCCCACTGATTTCTGATGTGGTATGATTACGCACATTTCATAATTCGTCCTAATACGATAAACCCCGGTCCGGACCGTATCATGAAAAGGAACTGACGATGCCATACAGATGGTTGGTTATACTTTTGATATCATTATTAACCTGGCTTTCAGCTGCCGCTTGTGCACAGGAAGAATCGACAGATCGGACCATCAAATGGTATCGGGCGAACTTTCCCCCTGTCACCATCGTTGACGGCCCCAATGAAGGGCTGGGATTTTTTGACAAGGTAACCCACCTTTTGGAAAACCAGTTGCCGGACTATGAACATATTCATCAGGTGGCCAATTTTAAACGGATTATTATCGAGCTGAAGAGCGGTAAAAATGTCTGCTGTCCCTCCCTGTACAAAACCCGGGAGCGGGAAACCTTTATCTCCTTCTCAGTGCCGGCCATGGTTGTTCTCCCCAATGTACTTATCACCAGAAAAGCCTTGAATAAAAAATTTCAGCCGTATCTGGATCGAAATAACAGGTTGAAACTGACAGAACTGCTGGCAGATGAGCGTATACATCTGGGTATTTCAAACGGCCGGAAATATGCCGGCGGAATAGATGACGTTCTCTCCG
>JAKSBB010000485.1 GCA_022361315.1 Desulfobacterales bacterium | reverse complement strand
CTCTTTAACGTGCTCAAGGGGGATATGAGTTTTATCGGCCCGCGTCCGGAGCGTCCCGAGTTTGTGTCCCAGATTTCAAAGGTCACCCCCTACTATGCGGAGCGGCATGCCATCAAACCCGGTATCACGGGCTGGGCCCAGGTGATGTATCCCTATGGGGCCTCCCTGGGTGACGCCGTTGAAAAACTCAGGTATGACCTTTACTATATCAACAATCTCTCTGTTTTTCTGGAATTATACATCATCTTTGAAACCATAAAGATCGTGTTGTTCCGGCGGGGCAGCCGATAGGAAGGCACCTATGAATCCATCAGAGTTTAACCGAAGCCAGCGGTTGTTTATCGAACTGGGCACAGCCCTTCAACTTTCTCCGGATGACCCGGAACGTGCCGTATCCGGAGAGTTGATCGGAATGCAGGTGGGTAAATATCTGATCGTCCAGTTATCCCGGGATAACTGGGAGCGAAGCGGTCTTAAGTCAGGAGAACATCTGGCGGCCAAGTACATCCTCTCCAACGACGTTTACGGGTTCAAGGCCCATATCATCCGAACCATCCAAAATCCGGATTACCTTATTTTTCTTGAATATCCGGAAGATGTGAAATCCTGTAATATCCGTTCGGAAAAGCGGGTGGAGTGTTTTTTGCCCACCCGTATTTTTCTGGACAACCAGGAGCTATCCGGGATTATCGTCAATATCAACAAGAGTGGCTGCCTGGCCCAGGTGGACGGCTGCCCGGAACTGGACTGCTGCAGAACCACACCGGTGACCATCCAGCTTCCCTACGGGCAGTTTGACAACCTGAGCCTATCGGGAGAGGTTCGTACAAGCGCCTGTGAAGGGGATCAGTCCAGGTTCGGTATTTCGTTTGATGAACTGGATGCATTCTCCAAAAAGGTGTTGGCCACCCTGGTGCCGGCCCTGAATTTTTAAAGAGGTTTTTATGAAGTTAATTCTGCGTCTGACCTTTATATTTTTCCTGTTGATATTGCCCGCCACTGCTTTACTGGCCGGACAGGAGGCTTCTGCAAAGGTCACGGCAAAAGTGCTGGCCAAATCCACACACAGCTGGAATGGCAATGCTTTGCCTGCCTACCCGGCCGGCACACCTGAGGTCAGCATATTGAGAATACAGATTCCCGCCGGTGTCACCCTGCCCTGGCATACCCATCCGGTAATCAATGCCGGTGTACTTATCTCCGGGGAACTCACCGTAATTACCCGCTCCGGTAAAACCCTTGCACTCAAGGCCGGCGATCCCATCGTGGAGGTGGTGGATACCTGGCACTACGGTAAAAACGAAGGGTCGGAACCGGCCGATATCATTGTTTTTTACGCCGGGGTGAAAGATGAACCCATCACGGTGAAGGAATAATCTTAAGTTCATTCACATGGGCGGCTATGTCTTCCCTGACCGCGTCTGGGGTCCGGTTGTTGCCGGTTCCGGCAATGTCCCAAACGGTATGATTCCCGTTGAACATATCTGTTGAAAAATGCTCCCCAGGGGCTTTGATGAGGATGATTTCATCCGTGGATTGCCGGGCTGCGGCCAGTTCCGCAATCGTTTCCTTAGGATAAACCGGGAGATATTTCACATCCAGGCCTGATTCCGCCATGGCTCCAATCGTATCTGTTGCAGGAACTTCCGGCGGTGCCGCACCTGAAGCGACCACCTGAACGCTGCCTTTGGCCGCCTCTTTGGCAAAGGCTGCCGCCATAAGGGCCCGGTTGCCTTTGCCCGGTGAGATAAATATCAGTTTCGACCTGTCCTGCAGTGGGGCGAGCAATTCTGTGACGGAAGTACGTATATCTGCATCCAGACCTTGCAGCCGTTCGATATCACCGGCACCTTCCACTTTTTTATAGGTCAGGCTGCCTGAATAATCCGTGGAAATTGCATCATAGAAATACCGGGTGGTGAGATCCACCCCTTCGAACAGGCGTTTGCCTGCGGAGGCGGCGACGGACAACAGAAACCCCCGGCGCTGGTGGCGGTCCGGGTCTTTTAGCCGGAGTTTGTACTTTCTGCCCCAGAACATCTGGCAGCGGTCGATGAATACTTTTGCCTGGGCTGATACCCCGTAGAAAAACACCGGGGTGGCCAGGACCACGGCGTCGGCCTGCTTCAGTTTCCGGTAGCCAGAGCCTTCCATTTCGTCCCGGATGGGGCAGAATCCCTTTTTTTCACAGACGATCAGTTCCTTGCAGGGGCCGATATCCAGATTGTGGGGCCGGACGGTCTCGGTACGT
>JAKSBB010000550.1 GCA_022361315.1 Desulfobacterales bacterium | reverse complement strand
GTAAAAAACGACTGTCCGAACGGACAGGTGTTGTCCGCTGGTATTATCCGGGTCGAAACTGTCCTGAAAGCCGGTGGCGATCAGGGCAGAATCCCGGATTCCCATGCAACGGCCATGGCCTGGGAGCGGGTGGCGGCATCCAGTTTTTTGAGAATATTGGTGACGTGGAATTTAACGGTGCGTTCACTGATACCGAGGATGACTGAGATTTCCCAGTTGGTTTTTCCTTTGCCGATCCATTTGAGAACTTCTTTTTCCCTGCCGGAAATACCGGCGGGTGTCTTTGCCCTGCCGTTATTCAGGTAGACTCTGACCAGGGCATTGTGAAGATAGGGAACCAGGATTTTGGCCAGGCCTGCGGTATGGGAGGGAACGGCAGATGATTCCCGGGAAAAGGAAAAGAGGCTGCTGATATCTTTGCCCGGGGCAGGCAGGCCGTAGGTGATGCCGTTCACAAGCTTGAAATCCCGGGATTGGTGGATAAATGCCGGATCAATTGCAGCACAACGCTGATAGGTCTCGGACCAGAGCTGGGGGGAAAAGGTCTTGAGATGGGTATCCACGATGGGGTCCACCCGGTTATACTTTTGTGATGTGTATAACTCTACCCATTCATCCGGAAAGCTGATGTTCAAGAGGAGTGCAAAGTCAATGACACGGCACTGGGCCATGGTTCCCAGAACACAGACGGAGTGATCGGCGTCCATGAGGTTTTCCGTCTTTCTCATCAGGGCGGTTATCCCTTTAATGTCTTCAACGGTAAAGCTGTCTTCCATCAATTCAAAGGACGCGTCCATGATGCTGTCCGGTATCCGGGCGTGGATCATTGTAAGCGTATCTCCTTTCTCTATGAACGGGCAGGAATCGAATGCCCATTAGGATTAGCGGAGCGGCGGAGCACCTGAAAAATATGTCATATCCGGTTCAGATGTAAAAAACAAAACAGGGGATTGTCAATGATTTTCAACCGCTGTGGGCCATGGACGGCGGCATTCATCCCCCGGCCGGCCGAGGACGGCCAATCTCGGCAGGCACCGCAAAGGTTTACAAACCCTTGAAAAAAGCCGAGTATTATAGGAAGCCAGGCATTGGTGACACCAATATGGGAATGGCTGAACCGTTCACGGGCATATATGAATGGGCCAATATTCAGGGACATAAACTCATGGCGAATGATCCTTCACATCCCAAATCCTATGAGACATATCTTAAAAACAGTTCACCGGCAGAACTCCGGCAGATTGTTGCTGCCATTGACCGGGAACGGTTTCCGGATCGCTATGCGCTTGCCAGGACGTATCTGGCCCGGTCTGAATTGTCGGCAGAGGGCCGCGACCCTACCTGGGAAGTCCTGAAACCTTCAAATCTGGCAATGCCTGCGGATCCCAGGGAACCGGGGCTGCCCTGGATTTACCTGATGATACCCGCCGGGGTGTTTGCCCTGTATTACGGGGGCGGCCGTTTCCTTTTTGAATGGGAGGCCGTCGCCTTCCGGCCCTGGCTGGTTATGCCCCTGCTGATCCTGGTTACCATCGTATTTGAGGGGTGCTCCCTGGGGGTTGCCCTCACCGCCGGCCGGTATTTGGGGCTGAGGCCCTTTTTCAGGGGCCGGACACTGAAGTCCGCGATATGGGAGTTCCTCTTTTCCCTTGGCATGGTTATCCCCGTCAACATCGGGATCACCCTGGTCATGGTGATGGCCACCGCAGTTCTGGATACACCGGTAACCCCCCATTCCCTTATCCGGTATATCAACCACGCCCCCAACAGCTCGGCAATTATTTTCTGGCTGGTCATGGCCTTTACCATTCTGCCGGTGATTGAGGAGATCATATTCCGGGGCTATGTTTTCGGATTTCTGAAAACCAGGATGTCTGTGCCTGCTGCCTGCACGGGCCAGGCTTTTTTGTTTGCGGTCTGCCACCCCTATGGCATCGCCGGTAACTGCGGTATTTTTGTCCTGGGTGTTGTCCTGGGTGTGGTTTGCGAAAAAAGGGGCGGTCTGCTTTGCCCCGTATTTATTCACTGCCTTAAAAACGGTCTGGTTTCTGTTCCCTTTATCATCATGGCGGTCTCCAATTTCCATCACCCGGCTCATAATCTCAACCAGGCCATGTCGCGTCCCCACTGGCTGGCGGATGCGCCCCCTGCCTGGGTGGAAAAACAGGAAAGCGCCGGGGCACAGTTGACCTGGGCCGAAGATACCTGGGGGAAGAAGGCCTGGAAAAAATCCGCCAACGCCCTCACCGCAGTTGAACACTGGTATCCGGATGACCGGGATGCTTCCCGCAAGGCCGCGCTTAAACTGGCCTCCATCTACTACTACCGTCTGGGGGATTATTGGCGGACTGTGGTGGCGGCCGATACATTGCTAAAAACCTACGGTCCTGACAGTGAGGAAGCCGGCACCGCGCTTTCCCTCAAGGCCTGGTCCTACTATATGCTTAAACGGTTTGATCTCAGCCGCAGTTTCTTTGAACAACTACGGGTGGAATATCCGGAAAACGAAACTCTCCTGGCCGCTGCTGAAAAGGGGCTCAAGATGCTGGACCGGATTGCCCCGGTTGTACATAAAGGCGGCTAGCCTTAGGCGCTTAGCCCGGATCTTTTAAAAAGAACTTCCCCAGCAGGGCGGCACCGATAATCACCCCCATACCCGCCAGCACTTGCATCGACACCTGTTCGCCATGGATCAGACTCACCATAAGCACCGCCAGGGGCGGGGTCAGATAAGTCAGATAACCGATAATCGTCACATTTCCCGTGCTGAGCGCCCGGTTCCAGAAGAAAAAGGACAGCCCTAAAGGCACACATCCCAGGTAAACGGCAGACAGCAGTGCCGTACGCCCCGGTATGGTGGTATCCCCGGACATCAGAAACATGCTAAGGGAGATCACGGCAGCATAAATGGTATAGGCCGTCATGGGATCTTTATCCAGTTTCATCAGGGGCAGGGTAACGGAAAAGCTGGACCATATCAGGCCGCAGAGCAGGGCGAATCCGTAGCCGGCCATATGGCCGGATGAAAAGGAGAGGCTTTTGCCTGAGGCAATGACCATACCTGCCCCGAACAAACCGATGCAGGCCGTGATTAAGATGGCCGGCCGCAGCCGTTTAAATGTGATCACCGAGGAGAACACCACGATCCAGAAGGACCAGGTGGTGGCCAGGATGGTCCCTTCCGCCATCGGGGCCAGATCCATGGTTTTGTAGTAGAGAAAGTGGTAGAGAAATATCCCCCAGATCCCCAGCAGGCTGGGCTTCATCCCGGGAACAAAGATCTTAAAGGACCGGGTGGCCAGGACATCCCTGGCGTATAAAAAGATGGCGGCACTGGTAAAACTCACCGCCATCAGCGCGGAAACACTTAATCCGGTAAGACCGGAGCCGATGGCGGCAGGCAGGCTGGCCCAGCAGAGCACGGCGCCCATGGCGTAGACGTATGGCATATTAACCTTCTCCTTAATAAGCAAATCGTATCGGCCATCATACACCGGGCAATGGAACGGGTATTGAACAAAATTGACATGTTCTTTTATTTTTAGCCAACGCCATTGGCGTTGACTGCTAACTGTCATACTTTTTCCAGCCAATTCTCCGCTGCCCTTTCGGATCTGAACACCCCGGTCTGCCAGGGGGCCCGCGCTGCATAGGACTGGAATGCCCTGGCCATGCCGTACCCTAATTGGGACCCGGAAACAATGGCGAGTTTGATTGGCCGTGTTATCTGAACGGCATGCTTGGTGATTTCCACCAGATCAAAAAAATCCATTGTCCTCAGTTCAAATTCGATCCCGGGGGCAAGTTTCCACACCATACCGGTAACAGAAGGGAATTCCGGGTGGGTCATAATGGTCTGCCCCACATTTATGAGGACCTGCCTGGAGATCGTCTGGTTCAGGGAAACGGTGACACGGCCCGGACTGAAATTTATGGAATCAATCATATCTGTATTGACGGATGATCAGGTTAAGCCCGGGGTATAGATCTGTTCACAATCCGGGCAGATCGTATGCGTCAGATTCTGGCCGGTGCGCTTGGTGATATAGGCTTCCAGGGGCCACCATTCACTTTCGCCATGCCGTATTCGTCTGCAGCCGCTGCAAATGGGTATTAAGGGGGCCGAAGCGCGGTGTTTCATATATCCGTCTACGCTTACTTCATCTGATTTTTGGCGGCCGTTAATCGGGGGCTTATTGTCGGTGATATCCCGGTGCATGCCGATGATTTTCACAAGGTCTGACGTATCGCGGAAGAGCATGGCGCGGATATCTATCCCGCAAAGGGAGCCGTTTTTCCGGACGATCTGCAGCTCAAGGGTATGGGGATCTGAAGTGCCTTCCCTGAGATCAAGGATTTCGTCATTCAGCAACTTCATGGCGCTGAGCATGGAGTCCCGGGTCAGGCGCTCTCCGATATGCAGTCCCTTGTAATTCTCCGGATCAGTTCCAGCCGTTCCGTTAAGTGTTCTCGTAAGAAAGTCCAGTCGGAGGGTTGCGGTGTCCACGATCCAGAAATATGAATAGGTATTTTCCACCAGCAGTTGAAACTGTTTCATCAGTACGTTTCGGTGATTGGGATTTGTCATGTTCATCTGCTCCTTTATTTTAGAACATAGTTAAGGGCAGTATCAGTATAGGCGGTTTTCATGGCCGGACCATGGCCAACAATGCCAAAGTCTTTACCAATGACGCCACCGTGACGATTTTTTACAGATTGAAGAGAAACTTCAGGACGATGTGGACGTGGATGGGTTGGTAAGCTGAATTCTTAATTGGCTGGGGGATTCACCGGTCCACCGTTTGAAGGCCCTGGAAAATGATGAATATTCCGAAAACCCCGTGAGATAGGCGATTTCTTCAAGACAGAGATCCGGATCTTTAAAATATTGCCTGGCCATGGTTTCCCGGGTGGTATCAAAAACGGCTTGATACCCGGTGCCCTCTTCCTTGAGCCGTCGCTGGAGGCTTCTGACACTCATGTGAAGCCGTTTTGCAATGAATTCGTCTGTTACCTTACCCGAAGTGAGATTGTCTGCTATTTCAGAGGCCACCCTGTCTGCCACCCGTCTCCGGTTCATTCGATGAACATAAGATTCCAGCACCTGGTCATGGATTTCCTCCAACCGGGGGTTCCCGGTGGGCAGTGGCTGGGTCACATCCGCCAGTCTGAATGTGATGCCGTCCCGGTCCCGGGAAAACGATACCTTTGATCGAAAGTAATCTATAAATGCACCTGTGCTGGGAGGGGCTTTCTGGATAAATTCCACCTGTACCGGGCAGAGCGTCGGGCCGAAATTGATTCTGCAGATCGCCATCAGGCCGGAGAGAAAGGCAATGGTCCGGTTGGGATGGAACCGAACGCCGGGAGAATAGTCAAGCGCCATGGTAACCCCGTTTCCGGATTGTGTCAGGCGTGGGGTGACGGTGCCCGATATCAGGCTGAAATACCGTTTGAATTTTTCCAGGCCATCCAGGAGGGTTGGGCTGGCGAGCCAGGAATATCCGAGGGCACCGGCAAATGACGGATGCCACATTCTCCCGGCTTCCACGGCAAAGTAGGGCTCCCCGATCTTTTTTGTGGCCAGTTCCCAGAGATCATCCACAAGGCCGCAGGCCACCCTGGCTTCGGGATCGGAGAGCAGCGCGGGATCAATGCCGGCCTGCTGGAAGAGGGGCTCCGGAGATATGCCATGATGGATCAGTACTTTTTTCAACAGGCCGGTGGCGCTTACCAGATGCTGAATTGAGTCCTGACCTTTATCCATTTCCCGATACCTTCCTTTTTGTGAATTTCAGGCGGGTTAGCGTAACGACACTGCCAGCAACGCCATTTCCACATTGGCTTTCCATTCCGCCGGTGAAATCCCCCAGCGGCTGCAGTCATCCGGGTCCGCATCTCTGTTGAACGCCGCCTTCAGCCATTTCCGGTCTCTATGGTCATAGCACCAGGCGGCAAAGGAATCATCCCTTAAAAAGGTCGAGGGGGACTGGTCCGGGTGCTGCCGCATCATTTCCCTGAGTTCATCAGCTGTTGTTGCAAACATGGGGGGCTTTCCTCCATTTTCCAGTTCTGCGGGATACCCGCCTTTAAAATTACGGACGAATACCCGAATCCCCCGTTCACTGTCAAGGTCTTCCTTGCCAAATATACCGGCTTACTTACTTTCAGGCGAGAGCGCCTTGAAGATTTCAATATCGTCCCAGCTCTGGTTGCCTGCCGCATTGATGAGGCCCAGGCCCGTGAAATTATCCCTGTAATAGACTTCATAGGTCTGGAGAACGCGGGTTTTATCTATGAAAACATTCATTTCCCCGTTGGTGAGCCGCACCCAGGTCAGGGTGTGGAACTTGTCGTCATTGATCACCGGGAATTTTTCGGAGGCCCCGACGATGTACTGCCGGGAACCGGTTTCCCGGATGACTTCCATGGGGGTGGCATCGGAGTGATTCGCCCGCACTTTCAGCCGGTATCTGGGAATCAGATTCTTTCCTCCCAACAGCAGGATCTCCATCTCTCCCGAAGGTGAGGATTTGAACCGCATAGTCATTTCAAAGGCCGGGGGAAATGTTTTGTGGGTATAAAGAAAGGCCGGCTTAACTTCTGTGGGGGCTTTGGGTGTTTTCGCAGGGGCCTGCTGTTGTTGTTGGGAGGGGGTACCGAAGATACTGTCCAGAATAAGTCCCACGGCTTCCTCTTCAAGGGATTTGTTCTGTCCGGCAGTGGTATCGCGAACAGGTTCGGCCACTGCCACCTGAACACTGCTGGTAAGTACTCGTCCGTTCACTTTGAATGCGCCGGATTTTACGGCCCAGTTGGGATTTTTGGTATAATTACCATCATTGAATGACTCCCGGAAAAATACCTCCCTCAACCGTGATTTATACTTTTTGAGGATCTCCCGCAGCTCATTCAAGAAGCTGGGATGGGCCACCATCCGTTTATCCCCGTCTTCCACCTTCTTTTCCAGTTCGGAAATCATGGATTTCAACTGTTGGGTATCATCCGCCCGGGCGGGGGACGCACAGATTAATACGATACCCATAAGGACTGCGACGAAATACGGTTTAAAGAAAGAAGTCATTTTTTCTCCTTCCCGATAAATTGTGTGTGGTAAGAACGTTTGAATACGTGACCTATCATCTCACTTTATCCGGATAAAATCAAAGTGCTGAGCATTAATGATTCCCTTGTTAGAAACGTGTGGCCCGATTCAAGGTTATTGCAATATAACATCCGCCGGGGTATAACCAACAATGGTCCGGACCCGTTCAGCATCCGAGTCCGTGATGTTCAATGTAACGAGAATCATCAAACTATATTTTAAGGGTGTATCATGAAAGGAACTGCCGTTCTTTTTAGTTTTTTCCGTACTGTTTTACGCAAAGAAACCATTATCCTGGCCTGTGCCGCAGGCCTCGTCCTCACGGCAGCCTGTGAGAAAAAGGAAGAGGCCCCGCCGGCAGAAGTGGTCCGGCCGGTGAAGGTCATGACGGTGACGCCCACGGGCGCAGGGGCCGTGATGACGTATCCGGGCAAGACCCGGGCAAACCGGCGGGTGGATCTTTCCTTCAAGGTGCCCGGCCCCCTGGTGGAACTGCCGGTGGAGGAAGGGCAGCAGGTGAAGAAGGGAACGCTCATTGCCCGGATTCTGCCCAGGGATTTTAAGATTGCCCTGGATCAGGCCAAGGCCCAGGCGGTGAATGCGGAACGGCAGTACGACCGGTACAAGGAACTCTACGTCCGGCGGCAGGTATCCAAGGCGGATTTTGACCGGTTCAAGGCGGAACGGGACGTGGCAGCCGCCAGGCTCCAGGATGCAAAGAACGCCCTGAAAGACACCTATCTGCGGGCACCTTTTGACGGCATCGTGGCCAAACGGTACGTGGATAACTTTGAAGAAATCCAGGCCAAGCAGCCCATCGTGTTTTTCCAGGACAATTCAAAGATCGAAGTGCTGGTGGACGCGCCTGAAACCGTCATTGCCAACCTCCGGCAGGATGATGAAAATATCGATGCCTATGCCACCTTTGCCGCGGCACCCGATAAAAAATTCCCCCTGGCACTGAAGGAATACTCCACCGAAGCCGACCCCCAGACCCAGACTTACCAGGTGGTGTTGATCATGGATCCGCCCAAGGGGTTGAACATTCTGCCCGGCATGACCGCTACGGTCACCGGCAAGCATGTGTCCGGGGCAACCGGTGAACCACGGGTGGTTATCCCGGCCATCTCCGTGATGGAAGATGCTTCCGGGAATTCATTCGTATGGGTGCTGGACAAGACCGCCATGACGGTGAAAAAGCATACCGTGGCGGCGGGTGAGATGACCGGTGCGGGCAGTATCATCGTCCGGGACGGGCTGGCCGGCGGAGAAACAATCGTGACATCCGGGGTCACCAAGCTCCGGGACGGCATGAAAGTGTCCATCTGGAAAGAATAAGGAACGATCCCATGAATATCGCTGAATTCTCCATAAAGAAAAGCGTGATCACCTGGACCATGACCGTTGTCATGCTGTTTTTGGGATATGCCGCTTACAACAACCTCTCCCGTCTGGAAGATCCCGAGTTCGTGATCAAGGATGCCGTGGTGATTACCCCCTATGCAGGGGCCTCTCCCTCTGAAGTGGAGCAGGACGTCACCGAACGCATCGAAAAGGCGATCCAGGAACTGGGGCAGCTCAAGCGGGTCTCCTCCTATTCCTCCCGCGGCATGTCCGTGGTGAAGATCACGGTGAAGGATCATTACGATAAGGTAAAGATTCCCCAGGTCTGGGATGAGCTGAGACGCAAGATTTATGACGTACAGTCAGAATTGCCGCCGGGATCCGGACCGTCCATCATCAATGATGATTTCGGGGATGTTTTCGGGGTGTACTACGCCCTCCACGGGGAGGGGTATTCCTATGCCGAACTCAAGCGGGTGGCAGAGATGCTCAAACGGGAACTGGTCACGGTATCCGACGTGAAAAAAGTCGTCTTTTTCGGTGAGCAGAACGAGGCCATCTACGTGGAAATGTCCCGGCAGAAGATGAATGCCCTGGGCATTACCCGCCAGGAGATCTTTGATGCCCTCCGGGCCAAGAACCTTCCGGCAGATGCGGGCAAGATTAAAATCGGTACCGAGTATGTGCCCATTTTCCCCACCGGTCTCTTCAAATCCGAGAAAGACTTTGGGGAGCTGTTTATTGCCAGCAGAGGCGGAAAGCTGATTTACCTCCGGGACGTGGCCAATATCCGCAGGGGATATGTGGACCCGCCCCAGGCGATCCTCAGGTTCAACGGGCAGCCCGCCGTGGGCATCGCCCTCTCCACGGTACTTGGCGGAAATGCCGTCACCATGGGTGAGGCGGTTAAAGAACGGCTTGCCGAACTCCAAAGCCAGATCCCCTTAGGGATGGAACTTGGCGTCATTTATATGCAGTCCGACAAGGTCACCGAAGCCGTGGACGGCTTCGTCATCAACCTGGTGGAGGCCGTGGCCATCGTCATCGTGGTGCTGCTGCTCTTCACGGGGCTGCGGTCCGGCCTGATCATCGGGTTTATCCTGGTGCTGACCATTGCCGCCACCTTTGTGGTGATGGATTACTATCACATTACCCTGGAACGGATTTCCC
>JAKSBB010000201.1 GCA_022361315.1 Desulfobacterales bacterium | reverse complement strand
TATACCCATATGGCAAAGTCGGATGAAGCCGATAAAACCTTTGCCCGCAATCAGATCCGCCGATTCAAGGAAACCACTGATGAACTGACACGAATGGGTGCCCGGCCGGAGATTCTCCATGCCGCCAACTCCGCCGGTGTGATGGAGCTTCCGGAATCCCACTTTGATATGGTACGGCCCGGCATCGCCCTCTACGGCCTCTGGCCGTCGGGGGATATGGACAGAAACCGCATGTCCCTGGCCCCCGCCATGACCATCCGCTCCCGGATTATCCAGGTAAAACAGGTACCCAAAGGGTTCGGGGTCAGCTACGGCATCACCCATGTCACCAGTGACCCCACCGCCATTGCCACCGTCCCCATCGGCTATGCAGACGGCTACAGCCGGCGGCTGTCCAACCGCGGCACCATGCTCGTCAGGGGGCAGATAGCACCGGTGTTGGGCAGGGTCTGTATGGACTTTACCATGATCGACGTAGGACACATCAAAGGTGCCGCTCCGGGAGATGAGGTAGTGGTCATGGGCCGCCAGGGGGAAAACAGGATCTCCGCCGGCCACATCGCCGGACTCACCAGAACCATTAACTATGAAGTTACCGCCGGCCTCACCAGCCGAATGCCGTATACGCATATCCCTTAGAGAGACCCTCATGACCAATAAATTAGATTTTTCCACCGGCACCTGGGCTTCGGGCCGGGATTCCGCCGCCACCCTGCTGATCGCAGGAGACTGGGCACCCATACGCGACTTCCAGCCCCTCATTGAAAAAGATCCGGAGGCCATATACGGGGATTTGCTCCCCGTCATCCGGGAAGCCGACCTCTCCGTGGTCAACCTTGAAGCCGCCCTTAGCGACACCGGAAAAGAAGTCTGTAAAAGCGGGGCCGTATTCAAAGGCAATACCTGCCATGTGGACGGGCTCACCGCCGTCCCCTTTACCGGGGTCACCCTCGGCAACAACCACATGTTTGATTTCGGAGTGAAAGGATTTCAGGAAACCGTAGATATCCTCGACCGAAACAACATTGTACACACCGGCGCAGGGCTGGACCTTGAGGCGGCATCCGACCCCATGAAATTGTCTGCCAACGGTGTCGATGTTGCCGTTGTGAACGTCAGCGAGGGGGAAGATCTGACCGCTGCCGAACCGGGAACCCCCGGCGTAGTCGGTTGGGATATCCCGGCAGCCTGTGACCGCATCAGGGAAATGAAAACCCGGACAGATGTCGTGGTGGCGGTTGTCCACTGCGGCCTGGAATATATCCCCTTTCCCCCGGCCTATGTGACAAACGCATTTAAAGCCCTGGCCGAAGCCGGTGCGGATGCGGTCATCGGTCATCATCCCCACGTTCCCCAGGGGGTGTTTTTCCACGGGGAGGTACCGGTATGCTGCAGTCTGGGCAACTTTGTCTTTTACCAGCCCACAAAACTCTACTGGCGCAAACTGGGGTATATGGTCCGCCTCCATATCTCCAAACAGGGCGTTGAGGGGCTTGATCTTATCCCCTACCGGATTACCGATAGCGGTGTTGAATGCCTGCCGGAAGATGACAGCACTGAATTTTTCAACCGGTTTAAAGAAATCTCCACCCCGCTGGACACCGATCAGGGATGCCTGGACGCCTGGAACGGATTTATCGATTATTACGGCACCCGGGGTTTTGAAAATGAGGTGGCCAATATCATGGGCAAACTCACCACTGAGCCGGGAAAAGGGGCGGCCATGTTCAGAAACCGCCTGACCACGGCCCAGCACTACTATCACTGGACGGATCTGTTCACAAGGATTGTCCGGCAGGAGATGGATACCGCCCCGGAATGGGCCAAAGAACTGGCCCGGGAATGGTTTACCCGGGAACTTTAAATCAGGCCCTAAAGGCATCTACAGGAGTTACATAAATGACGTTACGGGAAACAAATATTCTGGTCACGGATTCGGGCTTAGGCGGTCTTTCGGTGCTTGCCGGCATTGCCGAAACCCTGTCCCAATCCAGTGACTACGACCGGGTCAACCTGGTGTATTTCAACGCATGGCCCCACCAGTACAAGGGATACAACCACTATCCGGACCGGGACAGCCGGGCAGTCGTATTTCACAACGCCCTCTCCGCCATGGCCGGATTCCGGCCGGATCATATCTATATTGCCTGCAACACCCTGTCCGTGATCTATCCCTTCACCCGCTTTGCCGCCGAAACCGATATTCCGGTGACCGGCATCGTGGACCATGGTGTTGATCTGGTGTACCGCTCTCTGCAGGAAGATCCTAAAGCCTCTGCCGTTATCTTCGGCACCCCCACCACGGCCCAGGAAAACACCCATAAAACTGCCCTTGTGAAACAGGGTATCGATCCGGACCGGATCATTGTCCAGGGATGTCTCAACCTGGCCGGTAAAATCGAACGCACCCCCTTTGGTGACGAGGTGGCGGAAATGATCGATGAAAACGCCAGGGAAGCCACGGCACAGATCACGCACAAAGGGGAGAAAACATACGCGGCCCTCTGCTGCACCCATTTCGGATACAGAAGAGACGCCTTCAGCGAGGCGCTGGCCCGGCACGGCAATACCGAGGTAG
>JAKSBB010001194.1 GCA_022361315.1 Desulfobacterales bacterium | reverse complement strand
TTGAGAACACCTGCCTGGTAACCCCGGACGGCCTTGATATTCTGACCCGTTATCCCGAGGGGATCACCCGAATCGATTAATACGGCCACACTTTCAAAGAATCTCATCGTAATCTGGCGCTAACCGAGCCGTTTCCGGATTAGATATCATATGTTGTGGTCTGGAATTTGGCCCGGAATTAAGATTTGACACTTTCGGTCCGCTTTTATATTCTTAGTGAATGCGTAGTTGAATACCACCGTGATAATTTCCCATTCCCGTTTTCGCCAATGGAGGTGTAGTTTGAGACGATTTTTTGTGTCAAATAAAGGCCGGTGCTCCCCTGTGGGTTCTGTGTTCCGGGGATGTCTTTTCATCCTGCTTTGTATCCTCATCTGCGGGTGTGACGGGGCCGGGCAATCCGGGTCTGAGGATGTAAAAGCAAATACGCCTGTACCTGTATCCCTCCAGCTTCAATGGGTGACCCAATGTCAGTTCGCCGGTTTTTTCGTGGCCCTGGACAAGGGCTGGTACCGTGATGAAAATATAGACCTGACCATCCATCCCGGGGGGCCGGATGTGGTTCCGGTGGACCTGGTGACCTCCGGTACAAGGGATTTCGGCACCACTCTGCTGGGGGATCTGGCCGTATCCATAGGAAAGGGACGACCCGCTGTCGGGATTGCACAGATTCAACAGGACAATGGACTCCGTCTGCTTGCCAGGGCCGTGTCCGGCATACGGGCACCCAAAGACTTTATCGGAAAAAAGATCGGCGTCTGGCTCGGTGGGTGGGAAGTGCAGTTCAATGCCCTGCTCACCCTGGAAAAAATCCGTCAGGGACAGGTGACGGTGATCTCCCAGGGCTTCAGCATGAATCCGTTTCTGGAAGGGCGGCTGGATGTGGCCTCCGCAATGATCTACAACGAATATAATATGGTGCTTGCACAGGGGATTCCCAAAGCGGATCTGGTGGTGATTGATTTTTCCGATTACGGTCTGGGATTCCCCGGAGATGTTCTGTTCACCTCCTGGGATATGGTCCGTGAAAACCCGGCCCTTTGCCGTAGGATGGCGGCCGTTAGCCTCCGGGGATGGCAGTATGCCGTTGACCACCAGGACGAAGCTGTGGCAATTGTTCTGAAGCATGACCGGTCCGGCGTGGCAAAAGAAGACCATCAAAAGAAAATGATGTCTGAGATTGCACGGCTGGTGATGGGAGAGCAGCCATTGGGTCAGATCAGCAGGGGTACAATTGATCGAATGGTGGATATGCTGGTTCGTCAGCAGGTGATGGACAAACGGATTTCTTCAGATGAGGTCTTCATCCACAGGTTTTTGCCGCCGCAGGATGAAGGTGACAAGGGGGAATGAGAGCCGTTAACATGACCCCGGGACTTTTCAGGCGCATATCGGTAAAGGGACGGATTATCTACGCCTTCATCCTGTTTGCCGTTATCATGGGCGGGAGTATTTTTATTCTTTCCGGATTTCAGCGCCAGACCCTGCGCAGCCTGAACCATGTCATTCTGATTGACGGCCAGGCCGACCGCCTCCTCCTCCAGGCGTCCGAAAAGGTGGTGCAGTCGCGTTTGGATCTGCTTCGATTTATCATGGATTATCTGCCTTCCACCTGGAATGCTTTGGAAAAGGGCCGGCAGGCCAAGGCGTTGCTGGTGGATGTCCTGAAGCTGAGGAAAGATGCCGACAATACCTCTGATATCAATGCGCTCCTGTCGGTGTTGGATGATTTCATCCGTCAGATGGAAGAGGTTCAGGAAGCCGGCGGACATCCTGAGGCGGTCCGGCGGGCGTTTCTTGCCTCCAAGACCGGCCATGATATCGGGCAGCGGATCAAGCGGATAGTTGAGGCAAATAAAGACCACCTGGACCAGGTGGTCGCCGATGCGCAGACCGAGGCCCGCAACCGATTGATTCTCTATAGTTCCGGATATCTTGCCATTGTTTGTTTTGCCCTGATTACGGCTGTGCTTCTTGCCCGCAGTATCACCCATCCCATCCGCTCTTTGAAAGAGGCGGCCGGGTCCTTTCAGCAGGGGGCCTTCGACACCTTGGCGCCGGTGAACGGCAGGGATGAGTTGACCATGCTGGCCACCACTTTTAACTCCATGGCTGCCAGGCTGCGTAAATTATTCAGGGAATTGACCGAATACCAGGAACGCCTGGAAGAGAAGGTGGGGGAAAGAACCCGGGAGATCACACTGACCAACCAGCGCCTTGAAACGGAAAACAGGGTTCGGCGTCAGGCGGAGAAAGCGCTCCATCAGGCCAAGGAAGATGCTGAGGCTGCCAATCAGGCCAAAGGGCAGTTTCTCGCCAATATGAGCCATGAAATCCGGACGCCCATGAACGGTATTATGGGAATGACCCGGTTTCTTCTGGACACGGACCTGGATGATGCCCAGCGGGATTATGCGGGAAATATAAAAACCAGTGCCGACGCCTTGATGGGAATCCTCAACGATATCCTTGATTTTTCGAAAATTGAGGCGGGGAAACTGGCATTTGACCACCGGAATTTTGATCTCAGGGGGGTACTGGAGGAGATCATCGGATTTCTGGGGGTAAAGGCCAGGGAAAAAGAGTTGAATATCGGATGCTTTATGGCACCGGAAGCCTTCTCCATGGTGCATGGAGACCCGGACCGTCTTCGCCAGATTATCTTGAACCTCGCGGCAAATGCCATCAAATTCACCCGGGAAGGGGAGATCGCCATCCGGGTAAGTGTGACAGACGAAACCGATGCGGCGATTACCTACCGCTTTTCCATCACCGATACGGGTATCGGTATCCCGGCATCCAAGCTGGATAAACTGTTCCAATCTTTTTCCCAGGTGGATACGTCCACCACCCGGCAGTTCGGAGGTACAGGTCTTGGGCTGGTGATCTCCAAACGGCTCACCCGGATGATGGGTGGGGATATCGGGGTAAGATCCCGTGAGGGGGACGGCTCTGAGTTCTGGTTTACCGCCTGTTTTAAGAAGCAGTGTGTCAATCATGGCCAAAACGTTCCCCAGTTGCCTCTGGAGATCCGGAACCGGCGGATTGTTGTGGTTGAGCAGAATGGGTTCAACCGGGAGATTTTCACCAGGTATTTAAAGGCATGGCAATACCGGCCTGAGGTGGTGGCATCTATAGAGCGTTTAAAGGACGTTTGGGCGGCTCCCAAACAGGATCCCGTTTCAGCCGTTCTCCTGGACGATGGGCTGTTACCGGAGGTGATCCGGGAATTACCCGGAATGGAAGGGTGCCCTCTGATTTTGATGAGTGCCGATGCCCACTCTTCGGAACAGGTGGCGGAAAAAGGGTATGACGGGTTTGTAAAAAAGCCCATCCGGCCCTCGGAACTCTATAATGTGCTCATGACCCTTCTGGTTCAGCATTTATCTTTGGATTTGCCGGCCACCGATCCCGGGGAGACGGACGACCAGCCGGTGGCGGTTCCGGTTCACAAGATTCTTCTGGTGGAGGATAATCCGGTAAACCAGCAGGTCGCCCTGATTATGCTTAAGAAAATGGGGTGCACCGCAGACCTGGCATCCAACGGGAAGGAGGCGGTTGCGGCCGCGGGTCACACGCGGTATGATCTTATCCTCATGGATATTCAGATGCCTGAAATGGACGGTTTTCAGGCCACCCGTGCCATCCGGTGTCTGGGCAGGGAATATGGGGAGGTACCCATTATTGCCATGACCGCCAATGCCATGAAAGGAGACAGGGAAAGGTGTCTCAGTGAGGGGTTGACGGATTATCTGGCAAAACCCATTGATCCGGACCGGCTGTCAGAGGCCATCGCCGCCGTCACAGGCCGATCCGTAGCCTGATGTACCCTTAGGTTTTTAGAGGCGGTTGAGTATGGCTTTTGCCTCATCTGCCCCGGTGAAATCCCGGCTGAGTTTCAAGGCGGCCGTTAACGCAGCTTTGGCCTTTTTAGAGTGGCCTATCTTGTCGTAGGCAAGACCCAGATGATAATGAAAAATGGGATTGGACGGCTCCTTTTCGGTGCAGGAGAGGAATTCCTGTGCGGCACTTTCGAAGAGCCCTTTTTTATAATACACCCAGCCCAGGGTATCCATGATAGCCGGGATTCTTCCCAACCTTTCTTTGGCCTGCCTGGCCAGTTCAAGGGCCTTGTTCAACTCTCTGTCCTGCTGGGCGTAAAGGTAGGCAAGGTTGTTCACCGCCGGAATATGGTTCGGGTCAACTTCAAGGGCCTTCAGGTACATGGCCTCGGCCTGATCCGGTTTTCCCATCCGTTCGTAAAGGGTCCCTAACAGTCCATATGGCAACGCCTGGTCCTGACGCCGGGCCACCAGATCCAGATATACTTTTTCAGTTTCTCCCCAATCTTTGGAAGCACCGTAAAGTTTTGCCAGGGTCAGATAGGGGGTCATGTACCTGGGGTTGTTTTGGATGGAAGCTTTATAGGCATCCACAGCCCCGGGACGGTCCTGTTTGGACAGAAGAATATTCCCTTTCAGATTGAGCATGATGGCGGCGGTTATCGTATTGTCGCCGCGTTTTTTCATGTGGGCGTCAATGGCGGCAAGGGCCTTGTCATACTGGCCCCGGATGGCGTGAACCGATATCAGGCTGGAAAAGACGTCCATCAGAGAGGGATTGAGTTCAAGGGCACGGGTCAGGTTACGCAGGGCCTCATCATATTTCTTCTCGGACCGTGCCAGCAGGCCCAGGCGGTAATAGGCCGTGGGGGTATTGGGATCTGCCTGGATCAATTTTTCGAAGATATCCCGGGCCTCGGCATTGTTTTTTCCGGCCATGAGCACATTACCCATAAGCAGGTTGGCATTGTAGTGATCGGGCCGGGTGGCCAATACCTTTTTCACGTTGTCCTCTGCCAGGTAGAGATCACCCTGGCGAAAGTGGATGGTGGCCATGAGAATCCGTGCCTGGGTGTGGCCCGGATCATTGTCAAGGACGGTGGACAGTGACGATTTGGCCCGTGCAATTTCGCCTTTTTCAAAGAGGGCGGAGCCCAGGAGAAAATGATAGGCCGGTGAATCCGGTTCTTCTTTTATGAGTTCTGAAAAAAGGCGAACTGCCCCTTCGTAATCCCGTTTCCGGGAAAGTATTTTTCCCTTCAGGACTTTTGCCGAAGGGAAATTGGGACGTTGGGAAAGAATTTCTTCCACCAGGGCCAAAGCTTTGTCAAATTCGCCGTGGCTGAAATGGAATTCGGCATAGGCGTTCTTTACGGTGTAGTTGTCCGGAGAAGCCGCCAGCGCCTTTTTGATATAGGCCTCTGCCTTCTCCGCATCTCCCTGGGCATTGAATACCCGGGCCAGCAGCATATGGGCATTGAGGTTTGACGGGGCCTTTTCAACTGCTTTTTCAAAGGCGGTTCTGGCCTTGTCCAGATCTCCCATTCCCATGTGGTAATTGCCCAGAAAAATATAGGGATCTGCCTGTTCCGGTTTGGTGTTGATCAGGTCTTCCAGTACGCTGCGGGCGGCGTCCGGATTGTTCCGGGACATGTAAAATTCAAACAGGCCCTTGTAAATATTGGTATTTTCCGGGGATATGGCCAGGGCTTTTTTCAGCTCTATTTCCGCTTTTTCCGGTTGATTCCGGGTCATGAAAATCCGGGACAGGGCGAGATGCGCCCGGGCCTGATTCGGGTCGAGACTGAGAATCCGGCTATAAATCTCTTCTATTTCGTCCAGGTTGTCACGATTTCCGCTGAGGAGGCCGGCTTTCAGGTAGAGTGCCTGGGGGTGGTCGGGATTTTCTTTCAGAATTCGTTCCACCCTTTTTTCTGCCTCTTCCCGCTGACGGCCCAGCAGGTAAAAAGAGGCCACCTGTGCCACATTGTCCAGGTCATTGGGTGCCAATTGCTCAATGATTCTCAGGGTGTTGAAGGCCTGACGGGCATCCCCGAGTTTGAGATAGGTTTTGGCGAGCAGTTCGTGGGCCGGCAGGGATTTA
>JAKSBB010000605.1 GCA_022361315.1 Desulfobacterales bacterium | reverse complement strand
GGAACGGACCATTGTAAAACGGCTGTCCGACATGTACCGGCAGGTGGGCCAGGACGCCAAGGCGAACTTTAGAAAACTGGATCCGAACGAGCAGCGAAACCTTAAAATTCTCATGCAGAAAACAAGGGAACGCCTCAACCTTTCCGAAAACAAAATTCAGGCCTGCTCCACGTATCTGGCGCGCCAGCACTTTGACGCGTTTCAAATTGATAAAAAGAAATTCAAAGGATGGGAACTTAAGGCATCTGCACCGAATGATGAGGAGATGCAGCTGTTGAACCGTTCCTCCTCTCTGTTGGGACTGATGGGATGGCTGACGGAAAACCGCTTATACCGGAGGTCAAAGGCCACCCTTGAACTGAATGTGGAGAACCGGCTGTTTGAAAGCCGGGAAGAGGCCGTCACCCCGGATACATTGTATCTGGCCCTTCAACCGGTAAAACCCATGAGCGATGATGTGTTTGAATTCGAGGCCCAATGGACGAAACTCATGGTATTGCTAACCGGTCATTCACCGTCCGCCGGATTCACCCGGGTGGAATTTCTCGGGGTCAATACCTGGGGAGAATTGGTCGAAGATGAAATGTCCCTTGACACAGGCAGACCCATGCCCCATAGATATAGGGACATTGCCGACAAGATCAACCAATATGAGGGGAAGCGACCTCAATTATTGTTTTACCAATTGGCATCCCGGCGGGACCCGGAAGCCGTATACCAGATCAAGCAATGGTTGGGCGACCGGTTCATGATAGCGGGTCCCGGGATTCCCAAGAAGAAACGTCCGTTGCTGGACAAATTATAGGATAATTCATGACTGACGCCTCAATTCTCATAGTCACCGAGGATCACACAGAACAAAACAATCTGAGTATTGCCATCAAAAAAATGGGCTTTCCTGCTCCGGCAAAGGCC
This sequence comes from Desulfobacterales bacterium, assembly GCA_022361315.1. The sequence goes on along the minus strand of JAKSBB010000605.1, from coordinate 2,212 downwards.
ATGGGCGGCAGTGACGCCTGGACCGTGCTGAAGTCCTCCCCTGTTGACTGCGTTATCGCGGCGTATGAGATGGAAGAAATGTCAGGCCTGGCCCTTCTCAAAATCCTGAGGAGAGAAGAGACCTTAGGAGAAATCCCGGTCTTTCTGACCGATGATGCCTTCACAAAAATTAAGGTGATAAAGGCTGGGCAGGCAGGTGTTACCGGCCTGTTTGTTATTCCCCTCGACCGGGAGGGAATGAAAACAAAAATTGAAATGGCCATGGGTGGTGTCAAAGATCCGATCATTGAAAAGACCGAAGAAACCATAGACAAAGGCCTGGATCTGATCGAGAAAAAAGAATACGCCAAAGCACTCGAAGTGTTTGAAACCCTGGTGGCCCGGAAGGAAAATCCGGAATACTACTATAATATCGGCTATATCAAAACCGCTCAAAACCGGCACCCGGAGGCCATTGAAGCCTTTTCCAAAGCCACCCAGCTCGACCGCCTGCACGTGAAAGCCTATGAGGCCATGGCCCGTGCCTACCAGGCCATGGGACAGACCGAAAAAGCAGAGGAATACATGCAGACCGCCGCTGAGATCTATATGGATACAGACAAGCTTGGGTCGGCAGAAGACCTGCTCACCGAACTTTTGGACTCCGGCACCAATTCCCTGAATGTGTTCAACACCCTGGGGGTGCTCCACAGGAAAAAGGGCAACATGGAACAGGCCCTGCAGCAGTATAAAAAAGCACTTAAGGTCCACCCGGACGAACCCTATATCTATTACAACATCGGCCGCCTTTATCTGGATATTAAAGATATGGACAATGCCAGAAAATACTTTCAGGCCGCCCTGGATAAAGACCATGGTTTTGAAGAGGCCAAACAGGTGATCAAAGCCATTGATCTAGGCCTGATCTAATCACAACTCTGATCCAAGCGATTCGTTTTCTAGTTTCCTAAAGAAACCGAGTTCACTTACAGCCAGATCGGGTGTATATCGTCCAGGGTATCTTTGGCGCAAGTCACAGCCGTGGCCAGCCTGAAATACCGAAGGGCCATTCCCAAATACCGGGTCAGCAGATTCAGGATCATTAAATCATTGTCACTGACCTCCCACGGGTCGCTATGATACACCCGCAACGCGCCGATGATCTTCCCCCTCAGATTCACCGGAAGCGAAATGATTGAACGGATGCCCTCTTCTTCCGCCTTATCGGGATATTGGAGCTGATCACTGGTCCGGGTGTCCGGGATGATTACCGGTTTCAGGTTGCCCGGTAGCCGGATACTCTGGTCCGTAAGAATCGGCCCCTTATTCAGATAATTAATGCTGAGACCTTCCGTGGCAAGAATTTCCAATGCCTCCTTACCCGGATTGACCACAAAGACACTGGCGCCTTTCACCCCGAGAGAAGAGACCAGAAGCTGGGTGAACTGGGTGCCCATGACTGTGGGGTTATTGGCGTCAAACACCGTGTCCACAATGAGTTTTAAATGGGATAACTCAAATCTGTTTTCCATAACTTCCTCCTAATTTACGATGTGTACACCGATCCCTCCGTTCACATGGCGCACAATCCGTTTTGAAATACTTCTGGAAAAAAAATTCACGATGTTTCCGGGATTCCGGTTGAGAACCACCACATCAAACCGCCCCTCCTTCCAGAGATTGATGATATCCGTGGCAATATCTGTTTTCACCGGTGTGAAAACACATTGAATATTGTCGGCAGCAATCCCATGACGCATCAACTGATGCCGCACCTCCTCCAAAGCCCGTTGCCGTTCATCCTGCTTGAGTTTGAGAACGGAGACGTTGTGGACCACCTGCTTCATGATCTGGGTATCCCGGATATCCACTTCCGGCACAGGTGTGTAGGCATGGAAAAGCGTGACTGCCACCCCGTGGCGTTCGGCATACCGCTGGCCCACAAAATCCACGGCTTTTTCATCATTGGGTGAAAAATTGTAGGGAATTAAAATGTTCACTGACATCCTGACCTCCTTTCAAATTTGGAAGAAACCCCGGTTGCGGGTAAAGTTGGTCGCGGGAAAGACATCTATAGATCAAAGGGAATACTTTGGGTTCCGGACATGTCCGGGTTTCAGGATAAATGGTGTACCGCAGGTCTGGGGGGAGATGGGGTCAACTGTTATAAGTTATATCAGATCCGGGAGACCGTGACAATTGGATTGACAATAAAACCGGGTCTTTGTAGACT
>JAKSBB010001000.1 GCA_022361315.1 Desulfobacterales bacterium | reverse complement strand
TTGTCTAAAGAAAAGGTTGCAAATGAAATGCTACTCATGGCAACAGCGACAATAAGATCAAACACTCCAAATCCGTGCTGCTTCCAGTTTTTGATTGGTAAAAGCAAGTAGCCAACGTAAATTAATACCCCAGATGTAGCAACAACAGGAACTAATCCAACTAAGGGAGTAAGTAAAATACTAGCAAGCATTAAGATGCCACATACGACCGCAACCAATCCTGTACGACCACCAGCATGTATACCTATCGCACTTTCAACATAGGTGATAATGCTAGTAGTTCCAAGAAACGCACCACCCACAGTTCCGATTCCATCAACATACAATGCTTTGCCGATATTGATCATGCCCTCTTTCTCGTCACTAAGATTAGTTGACGCTGTTAGGCCTATAAACTTCCCAATACTTCCATAAAAATCAATTAAGAATAATACCATGAATACTGGAAGCAATTTATAATCTTTGAAAATTGCGAAAAGATCAAATTCGCCAATTGCACCAAGCATATCAACGCTGATTGATGCTGGATCTTTTTCGGATATTCCATTGGCCCTGCAATAGATGGCTGAAGCTATAATCGCAATTAAGAATCCTCCAGGGACTAAGACCCCGCCAGGAAAACGGGACGTAGATTTCCCCTCTGAGTCGATCCTGGATAATTTAAGATTGCACACAATTGCAATACTTAAACCAATATATAATGCAATGGCATAATTTGAACCAAGATCACCAATTCCTGTCGGAATGTTCGATGAATTGAAAATTACTATTTTGGACAAGAATAGGCCAATGGTTGCTACAAACACACCGACGCTTATTCCCATACAAGTTTTTAGTCCATCTGGAATGGCTGAAATAATTTTTCTTCTTGCCGGCAATAACGTTAAAATTACGCATAAAACACCCGACCAAAATACTGCCCCAAGTGCTTCTTGCCAGGTAAGGCCTAGGGTTCCGACTACGACGAATGCTACAAAACCATTCATTTCTAAACCAGGTGCCAGTGCAAAAGGCACTCTCGCCCATAATCCCATTAACAGCGTAGACAAGCCAGATGCTATTACTGTTGCAAACAAGACAGCACTGGTATCCATCCCTGCATTAGACAATATGGCTGGATTAACAATGAATATGTATGCCAAACCCAAATAGACCGAGACGCCCGCCATTACTTCTTTTGTAAGCGTGCTCTTTCGCTCACTGATATGGAAATAACTATTTAGCTTAGTCATAGGTATATCTCAAAGCTATTTGGGTTTTGATGGTATATGTGTTCCAATTCTTATTCCAAGAGAAAATGCCAGAATCTTGTATCCGATATCGAGTAGAAAGTCATTTGCATTTTCGTCTTTGTCTGCAATGCAGAAGCCAGCGAAGATGCATCCGAATGCAATCGATAACGCAATTAGCATCACTATGGCATTCAGGTCATTCTTTAATAGCTTGTGAGTAGATTCGAATAAACCTAAAAATATCACAATAAAAAATGACAAACCGGCACCAACAAAATCAACCAGATTCATATTGCCTGTAACCAGTATCTTGATGGATGGTATAACAACAAAAAGAAGTAATATCGTCCACGACAGAAGATGCAGCCAATATGGGATCTTGTAAGACAAAACGCGCCTCGAAAAATTCCCTATTGATGATGTGTAAAAACCCGTGAAATATGAGCTAAGCCTATCACATAAATATGTATTGTCAATATGCAATTCTATGTTTCGCACCAGCATAAAGTGGTCAATTCCTTCATCATGTCATGGTGTGGCACACACTAAAACGTTATTT
>JAKSBB010000587.1 GCA_022361315.1 Desulfobacterales bacterium | reverse complement strand
GTCCGTGGTCGGCGTGCCCAACGTGAAGGTGTGGTAGCGGGCGGGGCCCGCCCCGACCTCGGGTGTGAGCGGTAACATCAAGAGTGTCGGTTCGGATACCATGAATAACTTGATGACCCTGTGGGCTGAGGGTTTCCACAAGATGTATCCGAACGTGATGGTCGAGATCGAAGGCAAGGGCTCGAGCACCGCGCCCAAGGCTCTGATCGCGGGTACGGCAACGTTCGGCCCGATGAGCCGGGCGATGAAGAGCAGCGAGCAGGACGATTTCGAGGACGCGTTCGGCTACAAGGCGACGAATGTGCGGACCTCGATCGATATGCTCGCGGTGTTCGTCCACAAGGACAACCCCATCGCCGAGCGGGGCCTGACGCTCCAGCAGCTCGATTGCATCTTCTCCAAGACCCGTAAGTCCGGCGGTGAGGATATCGTCACCTGGGGCGACCTGGGTCTGACCGGTGACTGGGTCGACAAGCCGATCTCGCTGTACGGGCGCAACTCGGCATCCGGCACGTATGGCTACTACAAGAAGGTGGCGCTGCTGGGGGGCGATTACAAGGATTCGGTCAAGGAGCAGCCCGGTTCTTCGGCTGTGGTGCAGGGCATCGCGACCGATAAGTACGCGATCGGTTACTCGGGGATCGGCTACAAGACCGCCGACGTGCGGGTCTTGCCCCTGGCGAAGTCTGCCGACAGCCCCTACTTTGCTCCGACGGCGGATAACGCGGCCGAGTATCCCCTGGCTCGTTTCCTTTACCTGTACGTCAATTACAAGCCCGGCAGTTCGCTCGACCCGCTGCGGGCCGAGTTCCTGAAGTACATCTTCAGCAAGTCGGGCCAGAGCGACGTGATCAAGGACGGCTACATCCCCGTCACGGCCACGATCGCCGCCGAGGAGCTCGGCAAGTTCGGGATCGAGATCGAGGAGTGAAAATAACGGCAACACGCCGTTGATATGAATTCGTTACAATCTCGCGCGTGGTTGCCCGAAAGCGGCCACGCGTTTTTCAACCAGCCCGGCCCGTGCCGGTGGTGACCGGATGAATCAGGGGTGCCCGGAGAGTACTGTCGACGCAGGCGGGATCGATGCAGGATAGCCATGAGTCATTTTCCAAGCGGCGGCGCAAGCTGCAGACGCCGTGGCGCGTGAAGGCCGCCGACAGTGCGTCGCGCGCGATCATCACGATCGGTGGCGTTGGCACGATCATCGCCATGTCGCTGTTGGCTGTGATGCTGTTCTGGGAGGTGTTCCCGCTGTTTAAGCCCGCGGTCGCCACGCGCATCGAAGGGCACGCGCTTCCGCTGGACCAGCGCCAGCCAATCCACATGCGCGTCGACGAGTACCGCACGCTGTCTTGGGTGGTTTGTGATGACGGCACGCTACAGGTCTATCGCCTTGGCGATGGCGCGGTGATCGAGGACCGCGTGTTGTCGGGCGGTGAGATGCCCACGGCGATGAGCTTCCCCTTGGCGGGCGAGTCAAGGAATCGCGGCGCGAAGACGGAGCACCGCACGGTGATCGCCAGCGGGTACGCCAACGGCGAGGTGCAG
>JAKSBB010000205.1 GCA_022361315.1 Desulfobacterales bacterium | reverse complement strand
TGGTGATCGGGCTGGAGGTCAACCCGTACAACCGTCGCAACGACGAGGGCAAGTACGTGATCTGGGACCCGTGGATGGGTGAGCCGATGTCGCTGACGGTGCTGCCGATCACGGAGCGCGGCGCGGTGGTCGATCCCAAGCCGCGCGTGTTTGCCGCCGTGAACGAGTTTCACACCGGCTGGTACGAGATGGATTCGAAGCGCGTGTACGTGCCGTTCGACGTGTTGCAGGAGATGCTGCTGATGGGTGAGGCCGAGCAGGTCGACCCGGACGACCCGACGGTCGTGATCGGCACGGCACCGGCGCGGGCGTTCGGGATCATCGTGCGGGCGGTGGAGGGTGTGTCGGCGGAAGAGTTGCGTGACGCGATCGCCAAGCGGTACGCGGCGTTCCAAGAGGCGCATCCGGACCTGCCGCCCGAGCCGTTCATGTCGATCTATACGTGGCGACAGAAGCTGCGCAACCTGCTGGACACGGTCGAGAACGAGAAGAACCTGATGACGTTCCTGTTCAGCATCGTCAGCGTGGTGTCGATCCTGCTGATCCTAGCGATCTTTTACATGATCGTGCTGGAGAAGACGCGCGACATCGGCATCCTTCGCGCGCTGGGCGCGTCGCGGATGGGCGTGGCGTCGATCTTCCTGGTGTACGCGGGGGTGATCGGCGCGATCGGAACGACGGCGGGCACGGTGATCGCGTATTTCATTGTGACGTACATCAACGAGCTGCACGCGTGGCTGGGCCGGGCGTTCGGGATCGTGATCTGGGATCGGCGGGTGTACTTCTTTGAGAACATCCCCAGTCGCCTGGACCCGACGGAGGTGGGGGTGATCGCGGTCGCGGCGGTGGTGGCCGCGGTGTGCGGAGCGATCCTTCCCGCCATGATGGCGGCGCGGGTCGATCCGGTGGAGTCGCTGCGTTATGAATGACACGTCGGTCCAATCCGTCTCGGTGAGCGTGGAGAACCTGCACAAGCAATACCGCATGGGCAGCGAGGACGTGCGCGTGCTGCGCGGCGTGGACCTGTCGGTGCACGAAGGCGAGTGGTTGGCGATCCTGGGCGCGTCGGGTTCGGGCAAGAGCACGCTGTTGCACCTGATCGGCGGGCTGGACACGCCGGACACCGGCACGGTGCATTTCAACGACCGCGACATCTACGCGGGTCTGTCGACCGCCAAGCGCGCCCGCTTCCGCAATCAGCACGTCGGCTTCGTGTTCCAGTTCTATCACCTTTTGCCCGCGCTGAGTGTGTTGGAGAACACGATGATCACGGGCATGATCGGCCCGCGGCATCGCGAGCTGCGCGACAAGGCCGGGGTGCTGCTGGAGCGGCTGGGTCTGTCGGATCGTTTGAAGCACAAGCCCAAGGAGCTGAGCGGCGGCGAGCGGCAGCGCGTGGCGATCGCGCGGGCGCTGATCAACTCACCGGACCTGCTCCTGGCGGATGAGCCGACGGGTAACCTGGATCGCGCGACGGGTCTGACGA
>JAKSBB010000214.1 GCA_022361315.1 Desulfobacterales bacterium | reverse complement strand
GGATGTGGATGAGTGGCAGCAGGTGGCTTTGGAAGAGAAACCCGGCCATATTTACGGAAGGAACACCAATCCCACTGTGGCTGTTTTTGAAGATAAAATCCGGCAACTGGAAGGGGCAGAGGCCGCCACCTCTGCGTCAACGGGCATGGGCATCATCAGCAGTACCCTTTTTGCCCTCCTTTCACCGGGGGACCGGGTGGTGTCGGTAAAGGATACCTATGGCGGCACCAATAAGATCTTTCAGGAATTTCTGCCCCGGTTTAATATTGAGGCCGTACTCTGCGACACCACTGACCATGAAGCCATTGAGGCGGAGATTGCCGGGGGCTGTAAAATGGTCTACCTGGAATCCCCCACAAATCCCACCGTCAAGGTGATGGATATTGCCAGGCTGGCCAGGGCAGGGCAGCGGGCCGGTGCAATTGTTGTGGTGGACAACACCTTTGCCACACCCATCAACCAGACTCCCCTGCGACTGGGTGCCGACCTGGTGCTGCACAGTGCCACCAAGTTTTTGGGCGGCCATGCCGACGCCTTAGGCGGAGTGGTCTGCGGGCAAAAGGATCTGATTAAGCAGATCTATCATTTCAGGGAGATCAACGGTGCCACCCTCCACCCCATGGCCGCCTATCTCCTGCTGCGGGGAATGAAAACCCTTGAACTCAGGGTCTCACGCCAGAACGCCAGCGCCATGGAAGTCGCCCGCTTTCTGGAATCCCATCCCGCCGTTGACCGGGTGTTTTACCCCGGTCTGGAATCCAATGCGGGTCATGGCATCGCCCGGGAGCAAATGCGGGGCTTTGGAGGGATGCTCAGTTTTATGCTCAAGGGAAATGATTTTGACTCGGTGCGCAGGGTGCTGCCGAAGCTGCGGTTTGCCCATGCCGCTGCCAACTTAGGGGCTGTGGAAACCATTGTGGGGCCGCCGGCCACCACCAGTCACGTGGAGTGCTCCAGAGAGGAACGTGCGGCCATGGGCATACCCGAAAGTCTGATCCGCTATTCCACAGGTATTGAGAATCCCGAAGATCTGATCGAAGATCTGCGGCAGGCACTTGATAGTCTGGCAGGATAGTTTGGACAAATTGTAAAGGGACGCAGGGTTATTCTTCAGAAGTCTCAGCCTCATCACCGGCAAAGGCAAAACTGTTTTTGGTGCTGTGCTTCACTTTGTACATGGCCTGGTCAGACAGGTTGGTCAGGGCTTCGGCATCCTGGCCATGATCCGGGAACAGGGCAATACCGATACTGGCACCGACATTCACCGTGCCGGCAGGCAGGGCAAAGGGGGCGGTCATGGCCTCTATGAGTTTTTCCGCAATGCCTGCCGCATCCTCCGGAGAATGGATATCCACGGCAATCACAAGGAATTCATCCCCGCCGATCCGGGCCACAGTATCGGATTCACGGACACAGGACAGCAGGCGGCCTGCCACGGCTTTCAGCAGCAGGTCGCCGCTGTCGTGACCATGGGTATCGTTTACCTTTTTAAAACCGTCCAGATCAATGAAGAGGAGGCCGGCCTTGGTTTTGTTCCGGCGGGCCGTACGGATGGCCTGATCAAGCCGGTCTGTGGCGAGACGAAGACTGGGGAGATCCGTTAGCGCATCATGGGTGGCAAGATGCCTTATCTTGGCCTCTGCCAGTTTTCTGTCCGTGATATCCCTGTTTACCCCTGTCATCCGTAAGGGGGTCCCGGACTGGTCCCGTTCCACCCGGGCCGCGGCCCGAATGTGGCGGATCGTACCGTCGGTCCGTGTGATGCGAAACTCCGTGTCAAATGCGGACTTTCCCTCAACCGCCTCCCGGAGACGGGCCTCTGCAGCGGCCAGGTCTTCAGAAACAATGGCATTTCGCCAGGTGTCATAGGTGGGGACAACATCAGCCGGCACATCATACAGGTCGTACATCAATTCGTTCCAGGTCAACCGGTCGGTTTTTATTTCCCAGGTCCAGACGCCGATGTTGCCGGCCCTGGTGGCCAGGCGCAGTCGTTCCGAGGTCTGCTGGAGTTGTGATTCGGTTGTTTTTCGCTGGCTGATTTCCGTTTCCAGTGCTCGTTGGGCGGCATGGGATCGCCAGGCAGCCGTGGATGTCTTCTGGAAGAGGTAGACCACAGAGGCCAGCAGCAGGGAGATCAGAATCCCAACAATAGCCGTCAGCTCCGGAAGAAATGACCGTCGCTCCCGTATGAATTCGGTTGTGGGACGGCATTGCACCAGAAAATCCTGTCCCAGATATTTCACATGGGCCGCGGCCGGAAAATGATCGCTCATGACATCGTCCGTTTTTTCCTGGGAAAACACCCGGATATCATTCAATAGCACGCCGACCCGGTAGTTGATCCTGTCCGCCTTGGTCTCACGGATACTGAAGATGTGGCGCAGCCATTCCTCGGCCCGGAACACCGCCAGGATAAATCCTTCAAATTCACCCCGGATATGGATGGGGAAATATACCAGAAATCCTTTGCCCCCCTGGACCAGATCAATGGGGGGTGTCATGGTGGGGGTGCTGCTGTAGCGTGCCTTTTCCAGGGCGATACGGCGGGTATCTTCCGATGCCAGGTTGAGTCCCAATGCCCGCTCGTTGCCTGCCTGGGGAATGATCCAGCGAACGATGTAGTTCTGATCCACCCACTCCAGGGCCTGGAATCCGGGGAGATCGTTAACGTACGCCCGGGCATCCGCCTCAAATTCCTTTCGCAAAAGGCCTTCGTGAACGGTCCAGCGGTCTGCGATCCGCCGGACCGCCGGAATCCTGCTGTGCATATCAGCATCCACGTATCCCGCCATCTCTCCGGCCTTTGCCGTCACCATCTTATGGAGGTCTCTATCTTCCCGCTCATTGAGCAACCACCCCATAATCAGGAACATAAAGCAGACCAGGCTTCCCACCAACATTGGCAGACAGGTGCTTTTGATCTTTGG
>JAKSBB010000176.1 GCA_022361315.1 Desulfobacterales bacterium | reverse complement strand
GGACCAGAGTTGCCACCGGTGGGGGGCAAATATCATCCAGAAACCCGCAAATATGAGCACCGAAACAGCGTAATATGCATAGAGCAGCAGAAAAGAGTCAGTGACAAAATGACCGAGTCCGATGACAGGTGCCTGTTCCGTTGCGTTAAGATTCAGCAATGCCCCCAGATTATCTTTAAACAGATACCAGATGGTGATGGAAAAGATGATCCAGACCAACAGCAGGGGGAAAAAGAGCCTCGGATTTGGAAAAAATGATTTAAACATGGTGGGTTATATTCGCCTGCGGCCTTTTCATTGGAGGTTTTTAAAATTGTGCGGTATCAGTTGTTTTACTTTATTCGTCTTGGCAAACGCGTACAGTGCATCATATATCATTTCTTCTTCTATCCAACAAAGCTTATTTGTCTACATTAGCAAAAGATAATTCTAAGAAAATGAGACCTTGTTTGAGGTGACACCTGTGGTGTTGATTGGAATCAATATTGAAATTTTAAATACTTTCCCGGCAGGGGGATCGGGATTTCGAATTTGCCACGAAACAGGACAGTCTGTACATTGATCCTTTGTTTTAAACGCTAAATGAAAGGACAGTCCAATGAAAAAGCTGATTCTTACCTTGTTTATGATAGCCGCCTTGTGCACACCGGTATGTGCCGGCGAATATAAGTATGTGTCGGCAGCACAGGTAAAGGACTGGATGTCATCCGGCACCCCGGTCTCCATCGTTGACATCCAGGTCAAGAACGAGTTCGACGCCCACCACCTGAAAGGATCGATTGCCACCTATTCCTACCCTGTAAAATCCGATACCGATAAAGCAAAGCTCGACGGCACCGTTGAAGCACTAAAGAAAAACAACACGCCGGTTGTTGTGGTCTGCCCAAGAGGGAAAGGCGGGGCCAAGCGTTGCTATGATTATCTGGCCGGCCAGGGGATTGCTCAGGACCGCCTTTTGATTCTTGAAAAGGGAATCGCAGGGTGGCCGTATAAGAACCTGGTGGAATAAGACTGGGTTGAATAAAACCTAAGGGTGGCAGGGCATCGGAAACAGATGACGCAAAACAGGAAAAAAGCGGTCTTGTCATTCTTATCCTTAGCGTTGTCACCCTCTGCTACTTCCTGGGACTACCGGATTACCTCACTTTAGACTATCTCAAACAGTCCCGGGAAAAATTCCAACTCTTCTATTCCCTTCACCCGATCCGGTCCATCGCCACCTTCGTCTGCATCTATATTCCGGTGCTGGCCCTGAATATACCGGGCGCTGTGGTGCTCGGCCTTGCCGCCGGTGCGCTGTTCGGACCGGTCACCGGGACCGTGGTGGTCTCTTTTGCAAGCGCCGTCGGTGCCACCTTAGGGTGCGCCGCTTCCAGGTATCTGCTCCGGGACTGGGCTCAACACAGGTTCGGAGCCCGCTTGGATCAGGTGAACCGCGGCATTGCCGATGAGGGGGCATTTTATCTGTTTTCCCTGCGGTTGATTCCGGCAATCCCCTTTTTTGCCATCAATCTGGTCATGGGGCTGACCGCCATGCGTCTGAGGACGTTTTACTGGGTGTCTCAGTTGGGGATGCTTCCGGGGACGGCTATTTTTGTCAATGCAGGGAGCCAGATCGCTTCGATCGATTCTCTCTCCGGCATCATATCCGGAAAGCTGGCCTTTTCACTGTTCCTATTGGGGCTTTTTCCCCTAATCGCCAAACGGTGGATTTTATGGTTGAGGCGCCGCCAAAATAGTTTATGATCGATATGAATGGAACAGACCTCCAGAGTAACGTCAACCGGGGTGTTTTACAAATCGATTTCACCGTATTATTCTCTTCGTGAATAGCAAAGCGGGTAGAACAAGCTTATCCTCGAAATGATTATAAAGATAAGGAGCCATCCCATGGCAAAGTTAACCATCGTGGCACACATTAAAGCAAAAACAGACAAAATTGATCTGGTAAAGGACGAACTTTTAAAATTGATAGAGATCACCCAGGCCGAAGACGGGTGTCTCAATTACGATCTCCATCAGGACAATTACGATCCGGCCCACTTTATGTTTTATGAAAACTGGGAGTCCCGTGATTTATGGCAGGCACATATGGGCAATACCCACCTTGCCGATTATTTGACTGCCACCGAAGGGGCCATTGAAGAATTCACGGTGAATGAAATGACCCAAATCGCTTGATTTAGTTTAGCGGCAGGGGGGAGGGTATCTACCCCTGCCGAATACTAAGGGTTGAACATATTTATTTCAGGAGAACCACCCCGGCCAACCAGACCATCTGTTCTGCATTCTTGTCCCTGAAGGAGAAAAATTTGGCCCCCCATCCCGCTGCTTTCATCATCTTGCCGACATTGACACCGTGTCCGGACATGGAGGGACGTGCGGTATCGGGGTTTCTACAGGTGCCGTCTCCGGCCAGCACCCGGCAGGAATCGTAGGTATCGCAGAAGCTGCGTTTACATGATCCGCCGGCAAACCCTTCAGACTTGGTGAAACCGAGGGATTTGGCCTTTAGTTCAGTTGCCGCCGTCATCTCCTGCAACAGGCGGAACACCTGGGGGCGTTCGTCTCCCAGCAAGGATGCCGCATCAACTTCCAGCCGGATAGCAACGGCGTATTGACTCTGTTCAAGCTTTTTTCGGAATCCCTCGGGACCACTTACATGGGGGGGACAGCTCATGGAGTTGCCGTAATTCGGGCAGCCCGGATCTTTACAGAAATTTGCGAATGACTGCTTTGTAAAGATCTCTTCAGGCGAAATCACAGAGGCCTGGCTGGCACCGTTATCCAGAGCCGTCTGTATAATCTGCTGTAACTTTTCAGTAAATGTCACCATTATTCTCCGGAGTTTGGGGGGCAGGCAAGCACCTCCCGGATGGTAAACGCCATTTTCTTCATAGTGACCGGTTTCATCAGAATGGCATTAACACCGATCCGCTCGGGATTTTCCGTGGGGAGTTTCTCGCTGAATCCAGTACACAATACAATGGGTATACCCGGCCTGATACGTAAAAGTTCTCCGGCCAGTTTATCCCCTGAGAGTTTCGGCATCGACAGATCCGTAATTATCAGGTCAAATTTTTCGGGTTCTTTTTCAAATAGAGACAAGGCGCGTTCGGGATCGGTTTCTGTAATCACCTTGTACCCCAACTTTTCCAATGCCTTTGTCTGTAATTGAATGATGGCCGGTTCATCATCTACCAGCAGGATGGTTTCATTGCCCCCGGGCAATGCCTGGGTTCTAATTTTTTCTATGCCGGCAATGCGATGCCCCGAATCTATGGGGAAAAATACCGCCAACTCAGTCCCTTGCCCCGGACGGCTTTGAACCCGGATATGACCATTCATTTTGTTTACGATACCGTGTACCACAGAGAGTCCCATACCGGTTCCCGTATCTTTTTTCTTGGTGGTAAAAAAAGGTTCGAAAATTTTGGATTGAACTTCAGCCGTCATGCCTAAACCTGTGTCAGCGATGAGTAAGCGGGCATATCTACCGGGATTGATGTCATCAAAAGGCGCATCCTTTCCAGGGACTTCGACTTCTTCCAGCCTGAGCGTCAGGACGCCCCCTGAATCCCCCATGGCCTGGTAGGCATTCGTGGCAAGATTCATAATGACTTGATGAATCTGGGTGGCATCGGCAAGAATGGGCCTGCAATCCGGTGATACATATTTTGCGATTTCAATTTCTCTGGGTATGGTGGCGCGCAGAAGTTTGATCACTTCCTTTAGTATCAATTGCACTTTTAACGGCCTGTACTCGGTTTGTTCCTGGCGGGCGAAGGTCAGTATTTGTGATACCAGATCTTTAGCCCTGATGGCGCTGGCATGTATTTGATCCAGTCCTTCATGGGTGGAAATATCATCGGGAGGGATCTCGGTTTTTAGAATTTCGGCATATCCTAAAATGGGAAAGAGTATATTGTTAAAATCGTGTGCAATGCCGCCGGCCAGCGTACCGATGGTTTCCATTTTCTGTGATTGCTGGAGACGGATGTTGAGCTGCTTGATTTCCGAAACATCCCTGTAAGACGTCAGATTGGATATGGCACCGTCGGCGTGGTAAACCGGTGCACTGACCACATGATAGGTTTGCTCACTCAAGGGGGATTTGAGTTCATAAGCCACCTTCTCGCCGAGTAACACCTCTTTGTGGGAGCACCATGGGCATGCCCGGGGTTCGCTCCAGAGTGCTTCATAGCATTTTTCACCCACGCAATCCCGGCCGATCCACTTCAGCATCGCCGGGTTCATATAAGACAAACGATAATCGGATGAGCAGATATAGGTCGGGTCTTCCTGGGCTTCCATCATCGTCCGGTATTTTTCTTCACTTTCCAGCAGGGCCCGTTCATTTTTTTTAGCGCTGGTAATATCCAGTGCCGTAAAAGTAACCCCTTTTGAATGGTCTGAAGAATCTATGGGCGCAGAGTTTAACAGGACTTCAATGATGTCCCCGTCTTTTTTTACCCACCTGGTTTCTATCGTCCCCGTTCCGGATTGCCTGATCTGGGAATTCCTTTCGATGCCCACCCGTTCATATTCTTTCCGGGACGGGTACAAAGTCACGGCGTTTTGACCTATCAATTCCGATCTGGTGTAGCCGGTGATTTTTTCTAGTTTTTTGTTTGCCTGGATAATGACCCGGTCAATGACGACGCCGATACCAATTGGGGCGGCGCGAAGGATGCTCAGAATTTCCTTTTTAGCATCCCCATTCCCTGAACTATCCTTCTCTGTCGAAACCGGCGGCCCCTCATTGTCATGAATCGGTTCCTCTCCATTGAGTGGTCCCGCTTTCATGCGATAGGCATGATTTTCTTTTTCCAGCTCAGAGACTTTTTTGAGCAACGCTTCATAGGTTGGCTTACAGGTCATTTTCCCACCGACTGAATTTAGATTATACCGAATCAAATTGGTTCGTTAACCTATATACGCAAAAAGTGAATGTCAATCACCAAATCGTTGAATAACATAGTTTACTTTTATACGCGTTGTATTCCGAGTTTGGCCGGTAGAAAACTATCAAGCAGAACGCCGGCAAACTCAATGGAATGAATACGTGCATCTGCTAAGATGAAATAGGGATGAAATAGAATCGTTCTGTTTGAAATGGTTACATGAGTCCTGGAAAACTCCCGCCGTCAATGAGGATGGACTG
>JAKSBB010000645.1 GCA_022361315.1 Desulfobacterales bacterium | reverse complement strand
CCGAAGAATACGGCGACGATAAGGACCGGGTGGTGGTCCGGAACAACGGACTGACCACATATTTTGCTTCCGATATTGCCTACCACGATGAAAAGTTCGAGCGTGGATTTAACCGTGTCATTGATGTGGGGGGCGCCGACCACCACGGTTATATCAAGCGGATGAATGCCGCGGTTGAGGCCACCGGCCGTAAAAGAGAGCAGTTTGAGGTGATTCTGGTTCAGTTGGTTAATCTTCTCCGGGGTGGCTCTCCTGTTCAAATGTCAACCCGGGCCGGGGAATTCGTCACCCTGAAAGATATTGTGGATGAAGTGGGTACCGATGCCGCGCGGTTTATGTTCCTGAGCCGAAGTTATGACTCCGGTCTGGATTTTGACCTTGAACTTGCCAAGCAGAAAAGTGCGGATAATCCCGTATATTACGTGCAGTATGTTCATGCCAGGATTACGGGTATTCTGGTCAAGGCTAAAGAGCAGGGGCTGATAGATGAGATTGAGTTTGCCCAAGGGAAAGAACTTTCACGGCTCGTGGAAGATGAGGAACTGCGTCTGATAAAAACTGTGGCAGGGTTCCGGGAGCAGGTTGAAAAAAGCGCAGCCACCTTGCACCCACATGTGATTTTCACCTATTTGATGGCTCTGGCCGGTGCCTTTCACGGTTACTACAATAAGCACAAGGTGATCACCGATGATGTGCCATTATCCGCAGCAAGGCTTTCTCTGGTGCTTGCGGTGAAAAAGGTCATCCGGAACGGGCTTTCCCTGCTGGGTGTATCGGCACCGGAAAGAATGTAAAATAAATGGGGACGGCCAAGGTTGTCATAAAATACGGTCTTTATCTCTTTATTGCCGTATGGATGTTTGCCCTGGGGGTGATGGTCGGCCGGGGCACCTCTCCGGTGACCTTTGATACTGAAAGCTTTCAGGATCGGCTGGAGACCATTGCCCGGGAGTTCGGGAAGGATGAGACCCCCGAGGCGCCTGTGGATCTTGAATTTTATGATGCCTTGAACAGTCCGGTGCGCCATGAGGTTAAGGGGGGAAGGAAAAAAACTGCCGAAATTGTACCGGCCAAACCGGATTCTACCAAATCTGCGGCGTCTAAGCCGGATGGAACTTCAACGCAGGGTGTTGCCGATGTGCCTGTGAAAATGAGTAAAAAACAGGCGACGTTTAACAGGGCGGAAGTTTCTGCAAAGCGGAAAGCCGTACCCACCCCTAAGCCAGCAAAACCGGCGATAAAAACCGCTTCCGCAACCAAACCCAAAGAGAAACGTGCCAAGGAGCCGGCTGTAACCGGCGGGTATACCATTCAGGTGGCTGCATATAAAGACATGAAAGATGCCATCACACAAATTGCGGTGCTTGAGAAAAAGGGCTTCCCCGCGTACCGGGTTCAGGCCAAAAGAAGTGATGGTGTCTGGTATCGTGTGCGGACCGGCGTGTTTACGGACTACGCCTCTGCGGCTGCCGGGTTGAAAAAGCTGAAACAGGCCAAAATCAACGGCATGATTATAAAAAAGGATGAGTGATGAAGATATCAAAGGATGAAGTGGAGAAGATTGCCCACCTGGCGCGTCTGGATATTGATGACAGCCTTAAGGAAACCCTCTCCGAACAATTAAGCCATATTCTGGATTACATAGATACCTTGAAAAATGTAGATGTGGCAGGGGTGACCCCGGCATCCGGGGCGGCGTTTATGAATAATGTCTTCAGGGAAGATGTGGCCCACGAATCACCGGGGCCGGATGTGACCCTTGCAAACGCTCCCGAGCGGGACGACGATTTTTACACCGTGCCCAGAGTCGTGAAATAATGGCCGACGCCCCTAACCCATAAGGAAATTTTTGATGGAACTTCATACACTTACCATTGACCAGGCCCGGCAGCACCTGGCAGACAAAACCATATCCTCGGTTGAACTGACCCAGGCTTTTCTGGACCGTATTACCGCCCACGATGAGCGTATCGGTGCATTTATCACAGTCGATGCCGACCTGGCGTTATCCCAGGCAAAGGCTGCGGATGCGCGGATTGCAGAGGGGCGCCAGGCTACATTTACCGGTATCCCGGTGGCCCTGAAAGACCTGCTGTGTACCAAGGGGGTAAAAACCACCTGCGCTTCAAGGATCCTGGATAATTTTGTACCCCAGTACGACGCCACTGTGGTGGAGAAGCTGAAGGGTGAAGATGCGGTAATGATCGGCAAAACCAACCTGGATGAATTTGCCATGGGATCATCCACGGAAAATTCCAGTGCGAAACTCACACGGAACCCCTGGAATACCGATCATGTGCCTGGAGGCTCTTCGGGTGGTTCTGCCGCTGCCGTGGCTGCGGGATTCTGTTCTGCTGCCCTGGGCACGGATACGGGCGGTTCTATCCGTCAGCCCGCTTCACATTGCGGGGTGGTTGGCCTGAAACCGACTTACGGCAGGGTATCCAGGTATGGCCTTGTGTCCTATGGGTCTTCCCTGGACCAGATCGGGCCCATCACCCGGGATGTAACCGATGCAGCCATGGTGATGAACCTGATCTGCGGTAACGATCCCAAAGATTCCACATCCGCCCGCAATGAAGTCCCCGATTTTAGCGCCGGCCTGGAGATGTTCCGAAACAATGGCCTCAAGGGGATGGTTGCCGGGATCCCAAAGGAATTTTCCAACGTGGACGGTATTGATCCCGAAGTCTCCGCCATGTTCGAAAACGCTAAAAATATTTTGACGGATCTTGGCGTGGAGATCCGGGAAATCTCCCTGCCCCACACCGAATATGTGGTGGCTGCCTACTATATTATTGCGCCCTGTGAGGCCAGTGCCAACCTGGCCCGGTTTGACGGGGTGAGATTCGGCTACCGGGACCATGATGCAGATGATTTGATCGATATGTACAAAGGAACAAAATCCGCGGGGTTCGGCCCTGAGGTCCAGCGCCGGATCATCATCGGCACTTATGCACTCTCTGCCGGGTATTACGACGCCTACTACGGGAGGG
>JAKSBB010000857.1 GCA_022361315.1 Desulfobacterales bacterium | reverse complement strand
TATGGCCACCAGGAAAGCACAGAGGCCACCAGAATTTCAAACCCGGCGGTGTAATACCAGAGCCGATCCCCGGAAGATGCCCGGGGCTTTGCTTCAAAAATGGCCTTGATCCCCACACCGGCAACCAGTTTATAAAGGATTCCCAGCCCAAGGCCGGTCACGATAATGGAGATAAAAAAGGAGTAGTTCCGGATGGCATCGGCCCCCTTCCTGAGCATGAGCCATGAGATAGTGATGGCTGTAAGCGATCCTGCGGCCGATACCAGGCCCACAGACCCTTCATCCACCCATCCGGCGGTCAGGGCAATGCCTCCGGTGGCCCGTCCCAGGAGGATGAGCAGCAGGCAGTTCCAGCCCAGCACCGAGGCGTATTGAAGAAAGATGGAGAACCATGATCCCCGCGATCCCAGTTGAGGACGGCTGGCGGTAATGGTATCAATGCCGTAACGGATACTGGCCGGGATGGTGGCCATGACCACAAAAAACATCCCCACCAGGCTGCCGGAAATCATGGCAATGGTTCCCATCTTGGCCCCCAGGTAATAGGCCACGTACCCGCCGATCATGTAGCTCCAGGCGGCCACCCCGGCACAGATAGCCACCGCCGTAAGCCCCCAGGCCCCCCAGGTTCTCTCTTTTGGAAGTACCGGCCAGGTCCCCTGTACCGCTTCCTGAATAACCCGTCCCTCCATTCCTACCGTACTCATATCCACCCCCATACCATTAAAAGAGCAGGCAGGATTAATCCAACCAGAATAAGGCCGGAGTAATCCATGGTGTTCAGTGGTTCCCCTTCGTATGTAGGATCTTCCACGAGTTCCAGCCGTTTGATCAGTTCAGGGTCAAGTTCATGGGACATGATTTTTCTCCTTTGAATGATGATGTTGAGATCGCAGGCTGACTGTCCGTCTGCCCAACGGGATACTCTCTGATTTCCTGCAGAGATGTTTTCAGACAAAACTGCAAATTAAATGCCTGGCTATGGAATCCGACGAAACCTGGCGCATCGATTTAAAGGAAACGATTGACAGGAAGAGACAAAAGTAATCTTCTGGTGAGATAAGAATTTAAATCAGATCTTTCCGATCCGATTCAATAGTGAATCCGAAATTAAGGACAACCCTCAGGGCGAGAGTCTATAATAAATCAGGCTGTGGAACCCAACGACAAAATACTTTGCTGATAACCTATCACGCCACCACTACCCGATTTCGGCCGGCGGCTTTGGCCTTGTAAAGCGCCTGGTCCGCCAGAGACACCAAATCCGCCACCGTCCCGGTTCTTTGGGGAACCACACTCCCGATACCGAAACTGAGGGTCACCACCTCTCCTGCCACAGAGGCCTTATGGGGAATACCGGTATCCCTAAGCCTTTCCCGGATATCTTCGGCAACCCGTCTTGCCCCGTCGGCATGGGTATTGGGCAGGATCACCGCAAACTCTTCCCCGCCGTAGCGGGCCGC
>JAKSBB010001053.1 GCA_022361315.1 Desulfobacterales bacterium | reverse complement strand
TACCGGCCGCACCACGCCCTCACCGACGCCCTGTCCACGGCAGAGCTGTTCCTGGCCCAGATCTCGGACCAGTTTTCACCGGACACACCTGTGGGGGAGTTATGGCTGTAAATGGATGGATAGGAAACGGACAATCTGGGTTTAGAAATACCGTGGCGGGTAATATGCCCCCCACTGGCTGTGGATAATATCCCGGTCTCCGGCGATTCTCCGGTCCAGGGCCGCCACCTGGTCAAAGGGGCCTGAAATTGCGTTTATACCGGTATAGTTGGATACCAGCAGGTAAGTCCCGTTGTCTAAAATAATGCCAGCCCCGGTATGAAGGCCGTCCCAGGGATCTTCGTCCCATTTCACACTGCGGATAAATGTATTATATCCGGCCCTTGCCAACATAAAGACAGTAAAATATGCCGCATCCGTGCACTGGGCCTTTTTCTCCAGAAAGGTAAAGTAAACCCCGGAGGACGGGGTTTTCCTGAAAAAGAAATACCGGTTGATATAATAGTTGATGAGTTCGGGAGAGTTCAGGCGATCCGCCACGGTGTAAAAGCATTTCCAGCGGGACCGCGCCACCGCTTTAGCGATGGTGTCCCAATCTCCGGCGTCAAACATCTCTTTCTGTCTCAGGTAGTCGTCCATGACATAGCCGGCCAGTTGTTTTCTGGAACGTTTTCCGGTGAGGTGGGCGTACTCATCGGTTCCGGCCCGGGTTTTGATTTTATTTATAATGAGATGGATATTCCGGGTCAGCGCAGATTCTGCTTCGCCGTTCCAGGAATCGTTCAGAATACCGGCAAGGCTGTAATCCGGAGGCGGCTCCCGACGTTTAAACCGAAGTTCCCGTCCGCCATCTTCTCCGACTTTAGCGTTCCTTGAAATTTCCAATCCGAGGATGGCCCCGGTTCGCCCCAGTTTCCCGTCCTGAACCATCCAGAACAGCCCCTGGAGTGGTGTACAGAAAGGTCTGACGGCCTTCAACCCTTCCTTGTCCATGGCATCAAACAGGGAATCAAACCGATCCGGTGAGTACACATAAATCCGGCGCAGGTTTTCCAGTGCATTGCGGGACCGGTCGGTTTTAAATTCAGAGAGCTCCGGCAGGCGCCCCAGCTCCTTAGCCAGATTCCGGTTCATCTCCCCGATTTTAAAGAGGCTTTTCTGAATGGATGGTGTCATAGAATAACCATACCCATATGCCTCCGGGTTGTACACAAGTTATTTTTATTGTACCCTCTGGCATTCAAAACAAACAACCAGATGGAAGAACTATGGCATATACACGGCTTGATATAAATCTGACCACAGGCACCTCACAAAAAGAGGACCTCTCCGATGAACTGATCTGCCGCTATCTCGGCGGCCGCGGGCTTAATGCCCGGCTGATCCGGAATATCCTGAAAGAGAACAATACGGATAAAATATCCGCCTTTGATCCGGCCAATGTCATCACCATGAGCTGCGGACTGCTCACCGGCACCGGTGCCCCTTCCGGTGCCAGAATGCACCTGAACACCGTTTCCCCGCTCACCGACATTCTCGGCAGTTCCAATATCGGCGGTGACGCCGGTACCCGCCTGCGCGCCCTGGGGCTTTTCTCTGTGGTCATTTCAGGACAGGCTGACACACCGGTATGGATTCACCTGCACAAGGACGGTACTGACATTCATCCCGCCGGCCATCTCTGGGGACTCAGCACAGGTGAGACAGAACAGGAACTGCGGAAAACCCTTCCCGGCGACAGCACGGTCATGAGCATCGGCCCTGCCGGCGAAAACCGCTGTGCCTTTGCCTGCATCATGTCCGGCAATCACCACGCTGCCGGACGGACCGGCATCGGTGCGGTCATGGGCGCTAAAAACATCAAAGCCATTGTCATTACGGGAAAAAAAGAGGTTCCGAAACTCAACATCGCCCAGAAGGCCACGGTGCGGATATTTACACGCAAGATCATGAAGGCCCCGCTTTATCCCGTTTTTTCGAAGCTGAGTAACTCCGGGTTCGTCATCCCCATCAATGAGAAAGGGATGCTCAGTACCCGGAACTACAGCGATATCAGGTTTGAAGGGGCGGAGAAGGTAGACGGTTCAGCCATGATGGAATACGTCCAAAAATCCGCCACCTGTCCCAAATGTCCGGTTCACTGCAAGGCCGACATTAAAATTTCAGAAGGCCGGTATCAAGGCACCACCGGCGCCCGTCCGGATCTGGAACCGATCATTGCCCTGGGCCCCAAGTGTGGACTGGATGATCCCGAAGCCATTTTATACCTGCACAACCTGTGCAACCGTCTGGGCCTGGATGTTATTTCAGCCGGCAGCGTGGCGGCATTTGCCATGGACCTGTTCAACCGGGGCATCATCGACACGGAAACCACCAGCGGTATTGATCTTTCCTGGGGCAATGCGGACGGCCTCGAACAGCTTCTGAACGCCATTGCTAACAACAAGGGCATCGGCAGCACCCTGAAGCTGGGCGTACACAAAGCGGCCCAGGCCATCGGAAATGG
>JAKSBB010000853.1 GCA_022361315.1 Desulfobacterales bacterium | reverse complement strand
GGGCCTTTGTCTTTCCAGAATTGCTTGAATTCTTTGGCGTAGGGGAGTGTTTTTCTGATGCAGGGCATGGGGTTGTCTCTCTTCTGTTGCGTTTGTCCTTTTATAAATCAGGCGCCGTGCAGGTTCAAGTAAAAACCGGATTCCGGATGAACACCTCGGCGAATTCATGTGTTTTTTTACAGAACCAACCCTTCTCTGGAAAGGGCATATTCACAGTACGAGTTTGGTTATGATACTTGACCTTCATATTTTTTTCTGTTAACTACTCACCCCACAAATGGTTAACGAAACACAAAATACAAAGCAAAAGATACTGGCCCTGCTGGTCAAGGCAGGAAGCGCCACCCTGTCCGGTGTCCGCATTTCAGAAGAAACCGGCATCTCAAGAGTGGCAGTGTGGAAACATATCAAGGCGCTGAAATCTGAAGGCATCCCCATTGTATCCACCCCCAAAGGGTATACCATTGAATCTGCAGATGACCTGATGCTGCCCGACTATTTCCGGGATGATTTGAGGGACCGCATATTCTATTACCCCGAAGTGGAAACCACCATGGACACGGCAAAGACCCTGGCCCGGGAAGGCGCCCCCCACATGAGTTGCTGCATTGCCGAGCACCAGTCCCGGGGACGGGGCCGCATGAACCGGGAATGGGTGTCAGACGCCGGTGGCCTCTGGTTCACACTGATTCTGAAACCGGATATCCCCCCACCCATGGCATACGTGTTCAACTTTGCCGCGGGCCTGAGCCTGTCCCGGGTCATCCGCCGGACCCTCGGTCTTGACGCCAGCGTCAAGTGGCCCAACGATCTGCTTCTGGAAGGAAAAAAACTCGTAGGGCTGCTGTCGGAGATGGAAACCCGGGGGGATATGATCCGCCACCTGCTCATCGGTATCGGTGTGAATGTGAACAACGATCCGACAAATGACACCTTCGAGGCCACCTCACTCAAAAATGTATTGGGTAAAAGTGTTTCCCGGCGGGAACTGCTCACGGATTTCATTGACGACTTCACTGCCCGGACCCAGAACTTGACTGCTCCAAATGCAATACCGGAACTCATCACCCGCTGGAAGACCTGCACCTCCACCATCGGCAGCCATGTCCGGGTGGAAACCCTCAACGACACCATCACCGGCATCGCCCGGGATGTGGATGACAGCGGCACCCTCATTGTAGAAACCGAAACAGGCCGGATTAAACCCGTAATCTACGGCGACTGTTTTCACACCTGAAAGGATATTCCCATGACCCAGATCAGACCCACCGTGTATACGGCCCTCTTTGTTGCCCTTATTGCCTGCGGCGCCTTTATTGCCATTCCCATAGGTCCTGTACCCATCGTTCTCCAGAACATGTTCGTTCTCCTGGCGGGCCTGATGCTGGGCCCTGTGTGGGGGCTTGCCTGTGTAGGCGTTTACCTGATCATCGGTTTAGCCGGCCTGCCCGTATTTGCCGGGGGCACCGCCGGTGTGGGTAAACTGTTCGGCCCCACCGGGGGCTACCTGTTGAGCTACCTGCCGGCGGTAGGGGTAACAGCCGTGGTTTCCAGTACATTTCGCAAAACCCTGCCCGGCGACCTTTTTGCCCTGCTTCTGGGGTCACTCATCGTTTACGGCGTGGGTGTACCCTGGCTGAAAGTGGTCACCGGAATGGACTGGTCAAAGG
>JAKSBB010000391.1 GCA_022361315.1 Desulfobacterales bacterium | reverse complement strand
TAGGGTCTTGGTGATATCCGCCTTGTGCCTGCGTTCTTTCATATCGATGAAATCCACGACAATCAGGCCGCCCATGTCCCGCAGACGCAATTGTCTTGCCACTTCTTCGGCCGCTTCCAGGTTGGTATGGTAGGCGGTTTCTTCAATATTTTTCTTTTTTGTGGATTTTCCTGAGTTCACGTCGATGGACACCAGGGCCTCGGTCTGTTCGATGACCAGGAATCCGCCTGATTTAAGGGGGACTTCCCTGCGGTAAATGGATGAGATTTGTTCTTCAAGCTGGTACTTGGTGAAGATGGGTTTTTCACCTTTAAACAGACGGACAATCTTTGTCTGCTTCGGCGCGATCATACCGATGAATTCCTTGACCTCCTGAAAGGTTTCAGGATTATCAATGAGGATTTCCTTGATATCGGTGGTGAAATAATCCCTCAGGGACCGGACCGCCAGGCTCTGCTCTTTGTAGAGGAGGCATGGGGCTTCGTTTGCCATGGCCTGCTTGTCTATGTTTTTCCAGACCCGCATGAGGTAACGTAAATCCGAGGTCAGCAGGGTTTTGGTGGCCCCTTTGCCGGCGGTCCGTACGATCATGCCGAACCCTTCCTGGATTTTCATGCTCTTGAGGATTTTTACCAGGCGTTTGCGTTCATCTTCCTCATTGATTTTTCTGGAAACACCCCGGGTGGTGTTGCCGGGCATCAGCACGCCGAACCGGCCGGGCAGGGAAATATAGGTGGTGAGCATGGCCCCTTTGAGATTAATCGGGTCTTTTGTGACCTGGACAATGACCTCCTGACCCTTTTTAATGAGGTTATAGAGGGCCTTGTCTTTGCCGTCCACCTCCTGAAAGTAATCCGGGTGGATCTCGTTTTTCTGCAGGAACCCGTTCTTATGGGCGCCGTAGTCAACGAATACGGCCTGCAGGCTCTGTTCCACCCGGGTGACAACACCTTTGTATATATTGCCCTTGGTGACTTCCTTTGCCGAGGTTTCAATGTGGAATTGATCCAGTTTGTTCTCAAAGACCGCTGCGATCCTGTTCTCTTCAGGATCCATCGCATTGATGAGTATTTTTCTAGTCATTCAGATTCTCTTTTCCAAAAAGTGTAAAGATCTAAACCTGTGTGATGGGTAGAGCGCCACTTGGGGCACGGTTTTCAACACAGGCAGACCGGTTTATGGGCATCCGTCATACCGCTGGGTTGCGGGTTCAGGATAAGGTTTTTTGCTTCAATATATCGAAATAGGTCAGTATCCGCTCAACGTAATGAACCGGCTCCCAGCCTCTGGCATACCCGTACTTGGTTTTTTTGTAGTATTCGGGTTTTGACAGCAGGGGCAGCGTCGTTTTCAACGTCTGCCAGGTGTGGGGATCCAGGCCTTGTTCCTTTGCGATTCTCAAGGCATCCTTCACGTGACCGTATCCGATATTATAACTGGCCAGGGCAAACAGCAGCCGCTGGTATTCATCTTCAATGTGGTTGAACCGCTGGTGCATCAGGTCAAGGTATTTGATGCCGGCCCGGACACTTTCCTGGGGATTGAGCCTGTCTTTTATCCCCATCTCCTTGGCCGTGGCATTGGTGACCTGCATGAGTCCGCGGACATTGGTAAAACTGGTTGCTTTGGGATTAAAGTGGGATTCCTGATAGACCACTGCCGCCACCAGTCGCCAGTCAAATCCGTACTTTGCAGATTCTTCCATGATCACATCCTGGTATTTGGGCAAACGGGTTTGAATACGCTGGTGGAACTTTTTCAGCTCGTATACACCGAAATCCCTGATATTATCGTAATATTTTTCTGTAATTTTCTGAAGAATCCCATTCTCAATGGCATATAGAAGGAACTTGTTGATTTCCTTGAGCATCTCCGCATCATCTTTCCGAACCGCCCAGGCCAGGCTCTCGCGCTCCTGAACCGGCATCCCGATCTGAATATCGGGGAAATACCGTTTGTTGAGCAGCGCTATATTGGAGTCGGCAATGGTGAACTTGATCTTCCGGTCATGGACCATGGAAATAAGTTCTTCGGTGGGGGTGTTGTTGTGGAGGACATACTCCAGGTCGATGCCGCCCTGCTCAATTTCAGCCAGGCGGGAATGATAGGAGGTGCCCCTGCGGACATGGAAGGTCCGGAAAACCATGTCATCCAGATTCTTAGGGCCGAACACCAGGTTGTGGTGGACGATGCGTTGCTGAATGGTCATGTAAGGAATGGAGAAATCCGCATGCTCCAAACGCTCTCTTGTGATGGCGAGACCGGCGGCGATAAAGTCGCCCTTTTTATCTTCCAGGTAGGCGAATTGGTTGTTCCAACCGGGTTCAACAATATCCAGTTCAACATCAAGATAATCGGCAAATTCACGGGCCAGGTCGTATTCAAATCCGGTGGGTTTGCCCTCATAGTAGTAGTACGTGTTGATGGCATTGGCAGTGATGAGCCGCAGTTTACCGGTCTGTCGGATCTGCTCAACCGTATTCAGACCGTTCCCCAGCCGTTGGGTGTGGATGAGCATGGTCAGGACAACAAGTCCGAAATTGGCTGCCAGCAGCAGAATTAATATGCCGTTTTTCGAAAAAAATTTTTTCATGAATTTGTGTCATCAACCGGTTGGATCGGAATGACCTCTATGGTATCAACATTCCGGTAGCCGCGGGGGAGCAGTTTGCCCCTGCGGCCGCGCATCCCGGTATAGTCCAACTGGTTTCCCGGGCTCAACCTGAGGAAATGCTTGCCTGCATGTATAACAAGGTTTGAATTTAATGGCAATATTTTTAGGAGCTTAAGTTTTTCAGGGTCTTTTTCGTCTTTTGCCGGGGCGGGAATATGAATAATTTTATTGCCTTTGCCTTTTTTGAGCCGCGGCAGTTGGCTTAATTCGAAGATCAGCAGCCTGCCTTTGTTCGTAATGGCCAGAACATTGTCAGAGGTGATGTCCGGTACCAGTTCAGGGGTCAGGGGCAGCTGGTCATCTTTCAGGGAAATCACCGCCTTACCGTTCTTATAGTTGGTCAGGAAATCCTCAAAGGTGATAACAAAACCGTATCCCCGGTCCGATCCCACCAGAAAAAGATCCTCGGGTTCACCGGAGAGCATATGGCGGATGGTGGTGTCCGGTGCCATGGTCAGATGGCCGGTAACCGGCTCGCCGTTCCCCCGGGCCGAGGGCAGGGTGTGGGAGAACAGGGTGTAACTTCTGCCGGTGTTGTCGATCAGGGCGATGGGTTTGTCGCTGCGGGTGCGCAGATAGCAGAGCAGTCCGTCTCCGGATCTGAACTTTGCGTTTTCCGGAATAAACTCATGTCCTTTTGCCGACCGGATCCAGCCATTGTCGGATAAAATGATCGTAACCGGTTCGATATCCAGCACATCGGTAACGGAGAAGGCTTCGGCCTCCTTGCGTTCTTTGATGGGGGACCTGCGTTTATCTCCGTATTTTTTGGCGTCATCCTTAATTTCTTCAATCATGAACTCCCGAAATGCATCGGCAGAGTTCAACACCTTTTCAAGGGATTCCCTTTCCTGGTTCAACTCGTCCATTTCAGACCGGATTTTGATCTCTTCCAGCTTGGCTAACTGGCGCAGCCGAATCTCCAGGATGGCCTTTGCCTGGATTTCGGTGAGATCGAAGGCGGCCATCAGGTCGTCTTTGGGGGCATCCGAGTTCCGGATGATTTTGATCACCTCATCAATGTTCAGATAGGCAATCTTGAAACCTTCCAGGATGTGCAGGCGGTTGAGCACTTTATCCAGTCTGAATTCAAGCTTCTTGCGGATGGTATCCCGTCGGAATTCCAGCCATTCGGACAGAACCTCCACCAGGTTTTTCACCTTGGGCCGTCCGTCAAGGCCGATCATGTTCATGTTGACGGAATAAGATTTCTCCAGGTCCGTGGTGGCAAAAAGGTGGTCTGCAAGTGCCTTCAGGTCCACCCGGTTGGACCGGGGGATGATGACGAGGCGGGTGGGGTCCTCATGGTCTGATTCGTCCCGGATATCGGAGACCATGGGCAGCTTTTTGGCCGTCATCTGTGAGGCAATCTGTTCAAATATCTTTTCGGCCGAGGCATGATAGGGCAGGGCGTTGAAGACAAGGTCTCCGTCTTCCACCTCGTACCTGGCCCGCATCTTAATTCGGCCTTTACCGGTTTTATAGGTTTTGAAAATGTCTTCCGCCGGAGTGATTATTTCTGCTTCGGTGGGGAAATCCGGCCCCTTGATGAACTTGCAAATCTGTTTTAAATCGGCGTCTTCGTTTTCAATGAGATGGATGAGGGCCTTTGCCACTTCCCGCAAGTTGTGGGGAAGAATGGAGGTGGCCATGCCCACGGCGATGCCGGTGGTGCCATTGAGCAGCAGGTTCGGGAGTCTGGCGGGTAACAGCGTGGGTTCCTGAAGGGTACCGTCAAAGTTGGGTATCCAGTCAACCGTACCCTGTTCCAGTTCCCGTAAAAATATGGCGGCGTAGGCCGACAGCCTGGATTCAGTGTACCGCATGGCGGCAAAAGACTTGGGATCATTGGGATCACCCCAGTTGCCCTGACCGTCCACCAGGGGGTATCGCAGGGAAAAAGGCTGGGCCATGAGGACCATGGCTTCGTAGCATGCGGAATCGCCGTGGGGATGAAATTTACCCAGGACATCACCCACGGTTCTGGCGCTTTTCTTATATTTTGCCGTGGAAGACAGGCCCAACTGGCTCATGGAGTAGACAATACGGCGCTGCACCGGCTTGAGGCCGTCCCCGATATGGGGCAGGGCCCGGTCCAGAATGACGTACATGGAATAATTCAGATAGGCATCCTGGGCAAAGTCCTGAAATGGCCGGGTTTCATATTCTTCGATGGAGGAAGTCAGAGATTCTGTCATAGGGGTTGCTCTTTGATGACGCCGTTGGTTTCAATCCAGCGTTTTCTGTCTTTGGCTCTCTTTTTCCCAAGGAGCATGTCCATGATTTCAAAAACATCGGGAGTTTCATTGTCCTCTGTATGGTTCGGAGGATCCATTGATGTCTCGTCGGGTGCCGTGTCTTCTATGGTGAGTTTTACCAGTCGCCTGGAATCCCGGGCAATGGTGGTTTCTTTGAGTTGGGCCGGATTCATTTCCCCCAGGCCTTTGAACCGCTGGATATTGATTTTTCCGGTTCTTTTCCTCCGGTTCAGCCGTTTGATGATGGCCTCTTTTTCGGCGTCATCCAGGGCATAAAACACCTCTTTGCCCATGTCGATCCGGTACAGGGGCGGCATGGCCACAAACACATGTCCTTTTCGGACCACCTCCGGAAAGTGGCGCAGGAAGAGGGCGCAGATCAGGGTGGCGATATGAAGACCGTCCGAGTCTGCGTCGGCAAGAATACAAAGCTTGTTGTACCTGAGCTTGGAAATATCCGTTGCCCCGGGTTCTACGCCGAGTACCTGGGAGATATCCCTGATTTCCTTGGAGTCCATAATGGCGGACGAGGACACATCCCAGGTATTCATGATCTTACCCCTTAAGGGCATGATGGCCTGAAACCGTCTGTCTCTGGCCTGCTTGGCGGAACCGCCGGCAGAATCCCCCTCCACAAAGAAGAGTTCCCGTTCTTTCTGGTCGTCACTGGTGCAGTCCGACAGCTTGGCCGGCAGGGTGACCCCGCTTGACGTCCGTTTTTTGGTGACCTTTTTGCTCTTTTTTACCCGGGTCCTGGCGTTTTCAATGGCCAGTTCAGCCAGGGCTTCACCAAGGGCAACATTCTGGTTGAGCCAGAGGCTGAACGCGTCTCGGACCTGGAGGTTGACCAGATTGGCACAGTGGCGGGAGGAGAGCCGTTCTTTGGTCTGGGAGGAAAACTGGGCTTCAACAAGTTTAACGGAGAGCACATACCCCACATTCTGCCAGATATCTTCCGGGGTGAGATATAGATTTTTAGGCAGCAGATTTCTGAACTTGCAGAATTCCCGGACCGATTCCAGAAGACCGGATCTGAAACCGTTGACATGGGTGCCGCCCAAGCGGGTGGGAATAAGGTTTACGTAGCTTTCTTCAAGGCTTGCGCCGGTTTCCTCCCCCCAGTTGATGGCCCAGACCGCCTCAAAATCTTCGCCCTGGCACTCGCCGGTGAAGGGCTCGGGGAAGAGGCATTTTTTTTCTCTGAGGTTTTCTTTCAGGTAGTCGTCCAGCCCATGGTCGTAGCACCAGGTTTGTTTTTCCCCGCTCTCTTCATGGATAAACCGGGTGGTCAATCCCCGGCAGAGTACGGCTTTTGATTTCAGGGCGGTTTCGATGGCCTCCCTGGAAAAAACATCTACGTCAAAATAGCTGGGGTTGGGTTTGAAGGTCACCGTGGTTCCGGTGTTTCTCTGCCCCACGGTGCCGGTCACTTCAAGATCTGAGGTTTTGACCCCGTCCTCAAAGCAAATGGTATACACCTGTCCGTTCCGCTTGATGGTGATGGACAGGCTTTCGGAAAGTGCGTTGACCACGGAAACCCCCACCCCGTGGAGACCGCCGGAAAAGGCATAATCCTTGGATGAAAATTTGGCACCCGCATGAAGTTTGGTCATGATCAGTTCCACCCCGGATATGCCTTCTTTGGGGTGAATGTCCACGGGCATACCACGTCCGTCATCCGAGACAATAATCCGGTTGTCCCGGGTCAGGGTGACGTCTATGCTTTTGGCGTGGCCGGCAATGGCCTCATCAACACTGTTGTCGATGACCTCAAAGGCCAGATGGTCCGGGCTCGCCGTATCCGTGTACATGCCCGGACGCCGCTTGACCGGGTCAAGTCCCTTGAGTACTTCAATGGACTGGGCATCATAGGCGTTTTCTGAACGGGTTTTCTCTTCCTCGGCTTCAAATAATTTCATAAAATTATTCTGTTGTGGTATATCATGTTAAGACTTAACGTACGGTTTTTGAACCTACCCATATACCACTTTAGGTATAAATGTACAAACGGGAAAACGCAAATTACCTATGGCTGCCTCCACCCCCGGATTCGAACTAAATACATTTGATGCCCATTGGGCCGCCCTTGACACCGATGCCCAGACTGAACTGATAAAAAAAGCAGGGTTTATGTCCCCGTCCCTGGGGATACTGCCCGTACTTGAAGGGCTGTTCTCATTTAATTTTAATTCCCGTACCGCAGCAAAAAATGCCCTGGAAGAGATTACCGGCACCCTGAAAGAGGGGGTGAACAGCCCGGTGGATTCAGAAGAATACAGGGAGGGACTTGCCGAGACCACCCGGGTCTGTGCCCGGTTGTATCATTTGATATCTGCCGATATGCATGTGGCGGATATGAGCCTGTTGCTCAATACCCTGCTTCGATTGGGGGATCGCGGTGCCTTTTTTGCCTTTAAGGCGCTATACCAGGGGCGGCTCACCATGGATGTGGTCAGCAAATGTATCCAGGGATTAGGTGAGTATGACCGTTTGGTTCTGGTGGATCAATATCTGTCTGCCTCCCCGTCCATTCGCCTGAAATTTGCCGATTTGTTCAAAGCCCTGCTCATGAAGATGCGTTCAAGGGACGCGGTCATTGATTTTTATGCCTCACTTTTCGACCGCAAACGGGATGCCGACCCCTTCCTGAACAACATACCGTTCAAACTTCGACATCCGGATCTGATTATGTCCACGGAAGTGGCCTCCATGAGTCCTGCCCTGCGAGTTAAAGGACTTAAGGCCCTGGCCATGATGCGGGCAAAGATCCCTGTGGATATCCTGGCAGACACTCTGGATGACGAAGAGGTGAAAAAGGTGAGGCTGGCGGTTTACAGCCTGATTGAAAATTCCTCGCTTGGGCTGTATCCCGAACTCTTTGACCCAATCTTCAAACATTTTAAAAAGACCGCCGATGCCACAGAAGCCGTCAATGCCTTCAAAGCGATGGTCGTTACGGGAAAGATTCCCATCAATGAAGTCATGTCACTGGTCAGGCAGTATAACCCGGAGGTCCTGCCCAATATCCATATCGAGATATCGGAGCTTTCCAGGCTCTCTTTCTTTGCCATTCAGGATATTGCCCTGAATAAGGACCAATACCTGGGTGAAAACTATGATGTTAACCTGGCCTGTGTTTTCGGCATGATCAAAAAACGGCCGGAACGGGTGGTGAAGATCCTCAAAGCCTATGATGACCGAGTGGACCGTTCCCTGAAGATGGATGTGAGTGCTTTCATGGAAAAAACCATCCGGCTGCTGAGAAAAGAGCGGGAGAACATGGAAGCGCCGTTTAAACCCATCATCCGGCTGCTTAAAACAGGGGATAAAGGTAAAAAATCCTTTTTGAAGTCCATGCTTAAATCCCCTCTGGAGAAAAAGCTGGAGGCGCTGAGAGCCAATACCCCGGAAGGGACGTTGGATTTTTACAGGGATACACTGGCGGATGAAGATTTTTCAGGGCTCCGGTTTAACGCGTCACAGATGCTGTTTACGGAAACCGTTTTTCAAGGCTGTGATTTGTCACGGACCCGGTTTGAACGGCCGCAGTTCAGGGGGGCGGTTTTCTACAATGTGGATATGGAAAAGGCGGAGTTCAGGTCTGCCAATTTTGACAATGCCGTTTTCATCAATGTTAATGCCGTAAAGACCACATTCCACCGGTGCAGTTTTCAGGGGGCCAGGTTTTTCAACACCAGCTTTAACCGTGCGGCCCTCAATGATGCCCTTTTTGTGGATGCCGAAATCGCCAAATGCGCCTTTGGCCATACAGACTTAAACTGTGCCGTGTTTTCAGGTGCCAGAATTTCAGGGGTTTCCTTTGCCACGGCCTATTTAAACCTGGCCGATTTTACGGGTGTCCGTGCACGTTTTTCCAGGTTTCCCGCCGATGCGAGAAACCAGATCAAAAGTGAGGGAATCGATTATAATGCCAGGGAGCACCAGCTTGGATTCAAGGATCTTCCCCAGATAGACAAAAATGTGGTCAGTGATATCAATATGTTGATATTCTGCGAATTTATTCACTACGGTGAGGCGAAGTTCCTGAATCAGAACAAGCTGAGCGTACTGACCGCATTTGATGTTTTTAAACCTGTCCAGGCTGATTTCTTTCAGCTTCTCCCCATATTAATCCATGAAAACCTGGAGATACCGGATGTAGAGTACATGGCTGTGGGCACACCCTGCGGCATTAGCGACTATCTGCCGACCCTGGAAACCTTAGCGGTTGCAGAAAAATATCTGGGCAAGGGCCGTGTGCCGTTCCGGCGCAGCGTCTCCCCTTATATCCAGGGGCTTTTCTCCATGGGGTCCGTGGGGTCACTGGCCCAGACAACGGAATCGGATATCGACTACTGGGTGTGCATTGACGAGCACATCATGGATCGTGAAGGATTAGGGCTGCTGCGGCGGAAGCTAACGCTGCTGGAAAAACTGGCCTTTGATAAATTTAAGGTTCGCGTCACCTTCTTTATTGTGGATGTTTTAAAGGCCAGAAACAATGATTTTGGCGGTTCCAGCCGCGAGAGTTCAGGATCGGCCCAGGCCAGGCTGTTAAAAGAAGAGTTTTACCGGACCATGATTCACGTGGCCGGTAAATTGCCCTTATGGGCAGTTCTGCCCACCACCATCAGTATCAACTATTACAACCTGATCCTCGAACGGATCACCAAAGAAGAGCAGTCCCACAGGTATATCGACCTTGGGGATATCCATGCCATTCCGGTCAACGAATATTTCGGTGCATCCATCTGGCAGATGTTTAAGTGGCTGAAGAGTCCTTTTAAATCAGTGATCAAAATGGCCTTGCTGGAGAAGTATATCAACGCATACGGTCGCGAAACCCTCTTGTGCAACCAATACAAGAACGAATGGATGAATTCCGGGACGCACCTGAAACCGGGCCAGAACGATTCCTACATCATCCTGCTCAACACCCTGATTGATTTTTACATCAAAGTGGGGGATGAGCGGTCCGTGAATCTGCTTCTTACGTGTTTCTTTTTAAAGCTTGAGATATCCAAGAAAGCGGAAATTGATAATTCCGTGTTCGGTCTTCGGAAAATACTTTTGGAGCGCAGCCTCAATGAATGGGGCTGGTCATTTAAAAAGGTCTTTGAGGTGGGGCGGTTCAAGATCTGGCCCTATGCGGCCATTTTCAGACTTTCCACCACCATAGAACGGTACATGGTATCCAAATTCTCCGCATTGAGAAAACGCTTTGATTCGGCCACGGGACTGATGATCTCCGAGAATGACCGGATCGTTCTGGAACGGAAGGTCAACACCGTTTTCCAGGACAAGAAGTACAAGATAAAAAAACTGCTTCTGGTGTCCAGAGGCGACCGGCATTTTTCCAGGCTTCATCTCAAACATATACCGCTGCCCAACCATCCCGGTAAGTGGGAACTGGTGCATAAGATATCCAAGCAGGATCAGCCGGCCGAGGAAGCCATAAAGCGGGCCGACACCATCGAAGAAATCGGTGCCTGGATGATCAACAACCGCCTATACACCGGAAAGACATATCTGGGGCTGCTTCCCAATCCCACGCCGGTGTCCCACGATGATATCGAGAAATTGTACCGGGCCATGTATGACTTTCTGGATCCGGAGGTGAAAAAGCGGGTACAGTTTAAGACCATGCGGCGTCAACCGACGGTTACCTGTCTCTTTGTGTGCCTGAACTTTTATGCCCCGAAACCCACACTGAAAATCACGGATTATACCGTGGTTTATATGAACTCCTGGGGGGAGATGTATCTGAGGACCGCCAGGCCGGCAAAGCCTTTGGTCAATCTGGAGACAGCAAAGAAAACCATACGCCTAGGGCTCAGTCTTGAGGATTTTCCCGAAAAAACGGCATTCTATTTTTCAAGGGGTATGGCACGTTAAGTATTCCCCGAAAGATACGTTCGGATGTCGCTGTGCCGGAGGTGATAATAAACTGGCATCAGTTATAAAAGTCCTGTACGATTTTCAAGGCCTCCTCAGGTTCATCCACCAGATGGAAGAGATCCATGTCTTCCGGCGAGATCAATCCTTCCGCCTGCAGGCGGTTTGAGATCCAGTCCATGAGTCCTTCCCAGAAGCCGTTGCCCATGAGGATCACCGGCATTTTCCGAATGCGGCCGGTCTGTACCAGCGTCAGGGTTTCAAATAGTTCATCCAGGGTGCCCAATCCCCCGGGCATGATAATATAGGCCTGGGCATATTTGACAAACATTACCTTGCGCACAAAAAAATAATCAAACTCCACCTCTGTGGTGAGATAGGGATTGCCCTTTTCTTCAAAGGGCAGTTTTATGATCAGACCCACGGACTCCCCGTCTTTTTCCCGGGCGCCCTTATTTGCCGCCTCCATAATTCCGGGACCGCCTCCGGTGATAACGGCATATCCGGATGCGGCAAAGAGTTCTGCCGTGGCCTTTGCCTTTTTGTAATTCGGATGATCCTGCGGGGTGCGGGCTGAGCCGAAAATGGATACGGCCGGGCCAAGATCATGGAGGGTATCCACACCGTCTACAAATTCCCCCATGATTTTGAACAGGCGCCAGGATTCTCCGGATTTGAAGTCATCAATGGGGTAGCGGGGGCAGGGGGGCTTCTTTTTCATTTGTTTTCCTTTTATAGGTCATATTCCACAGGTATTTGACTCAATATCGTCCCAGAAGATCCAACTGGAAGGTTCAGTAAAAATATGGTATATTCTACACGTTTTGGAGTATCCCATCAACAGGGTCAATGATGCCTTCAACCCATTGACTTTTCACTTTGGAAGATATAAAGAAGATAAAAATTTTTCACTGGAAGATGTAGATTTGAACACTGAACAATCAATTTCCCGGCAGACCAAGGTCGTCAATGCTCTGGGAATGCACGCAAGACCCGCGGCTAAAATTGCCGAAATGGCCGGGGCAGCAAAAGGAAACATCTCGCTGTCCACAGACGCCGCCACCGTCGATGCCTCAAGTATCATAGATATCCTGACTTTATGTGCCGTAACGGGCACTGAGATCACCATCCATACGGACGATCCTGAAGATTCTGCTTTGGCAGACGAGATTAAAACCTTCTTTGACCAGGGGTTTGGAGAAGATATTCATGAGTAAGTTTCCGGCAGGGGAGAAAATCATCCGCGGTATCAGCGGTTCCCCCGGTATTTGCATCGGCAAGGCGTATCTGGTTGACCGGGAAGGGGTCAACATCATTAAACGGTACCACGTGATAGAGGATCTGATTCCCAAAGAGGTGGACCGCTTTAAAAATGCCGTCATCCAGGCTAAAAATGATCATGCCAAGACCATTGAGTCTCTGGGGCAGGACCTCAGCGGAAATATCAATATCCTTGAAACCCATATGGCCCTTTTCAAGGACAAGATGCTCTACGGCCAGACCATAGATACCATTACCGACGATCAGGTCAATGCCGAGTGGGCCCTGCGTAAAGTCTCCAGAAATGTGCGCCGGATGTTTGAACAGATTGATGACGATTATCTGAGGGCCAGGGTCAATGATATCGTTCAGGTTTCGGATAAGATCATGACCTACCTGACCGGGGGGGATGATATCCGGATCCGGGACATCAATAAACGGGTCATTATTGTGGCCCATGACCTGTCACCCGCAGATACCAGCCAGATTCAGCTGGAGCGCATCAAAGGCTTTGTGACGGACCGCGGCGGTAAAGATTCACATACCAGTATCGTGGCCAAGTCTCTAAAGATTCCGTCCGTGATGGGGCTGGGCACTGCCACTGCCAATGTAAACAACGATGACATTCTCATCGTTGACGGCACCTCCGGGATTATCATTATTAATCCCGAAGAAGACACCCTGTTCAAGTACGAAGAAAAGCTGGCCAGGTTCGAGGCATACCGGGCGGATATCGAACGGGAAAGCCACCTGCCGTCCGTTACGGCGGACGGGGTGGAGCTGAACCTGCTGGCAAATATCGAGCTGGTGGAAGAGGTGGTCTCTGCCATGGATAACCAGGCCGCCGGTATCGGCCTGTTCCGTACCGAGTTCCTTTATCTGGATCTCAACCGTTACCCCACGGAAGACGAATTGCTCCAGAAGTATAAGGAACTGGTGGAACTGATGCATCCAAAACCGGTGACCATCCGGACCCTGGACATCAACGGGGACAAGTTTAATCCCTATATCGATCCGGTGGAAGAGGCCAACCCGGCCCTGGGGCTCAGGGCGGTGCGGTTCTGCCTTGAGAATGAAGACAAGTTTATCACCCAGCTCAAGGCTATTTTACGGGCTGCGGCCAGCGGAAAAATAAAGCTGCTGATTCCCATGATCTCATGCGTGGAAGAGATTCTCCAGGTCAAAACGGTGATTAACAAGGCCATCATCGAACTGGAGCAGGAAGACAAGATCTTTAATAAAGATATCCCGCTGGGGATAATGATCGAAGTGCCGTCAGCCGTGATGATGGCCAATGAACTGGCCAAACATGTGGACTTTTTCAGCATCGGCACCAACGACCTGATTCAATATTCCATGGCCATTGACCGGCGCAACCGGCGGGTGGCCCACCTCTATCAGGCCATGAGCCCGGCTGTGCTTAAGATGATCGGGATGACGGTAAGTGCTGCCCGTAAGAACGACATTGAACTTTACATGTGTGGTGAAATGGCCGGCGACCCCATTAATATTCCCGTGCTGGTGGGGCTGGGGTTAAGAAACCTCTCCATGAACTCCGGGGCCATCCCCGTGATCAAAAAGATGATCCGTTCCCTGGATGCCTGCAGGGCCAGTAAAAATGCGGATATCATCATGGGCCTCAATACGGTTGAGGAGATTACGGAGTTCATCCAGGAAGAGTACAAGGATATTCTCCCCTACAGAGACAACGAAGAATAAAAGGCTTCGAGTATACCAACTATGAATGCACCGTATATCAAACTGATTGCCTCCAATAAAAAGGCCCGCCACAACTATCATATTGATGATGAGTATGAGGCCGGCATTGTTCTGGCCGGTACGGAAGTCAAGTCCATCCGCGGGGGCCGGGTCAGCTTCAAAGATTCCTATGCCGACATCAAAAGCGGGGAAGTCTGGCTCCGCCAGTTGCATATCTCCCCTTATAAATATGCCTACAACGCCAATCACGATTCCCTGAGAAACCGGAAGCTGCTCCTTCATAATTACGAGATCCGTAAGCTTATCGGTAAGATAAAGGAAAAGGGCTACACCTTGGTGCCTTTGAAGATTTACTTTAAAAATGATAAGATTAAAGTGTTAATCGGCCTGGGCAAAGGTAAGAAGCTCTACGACAAGCGGGAAAGCATCAAGCAAAAGGACATCAAGCGGGATCTGGACCGGGAGAAAAAGTACAACAGCTAAGCTTTTATCCGGTTAGCTTAAAAGCCCGGCACGCTGACGCAAATCTAAATTTAAAGGCACCGGGCCATTGACATTATGATGCGGGTTATTATATTGTAGCCCGTCAATTCGATCTTTCACAATTTGGGGGCGCAATGGTTTCGACGGAGATTTTGACGCCTGAGGTAGCATGCCGAGTCTTTTGTCAGCTCGTGAAATTGGCAATGCTTTAAATATAATCGCAGACGATTATGATTACGCTGTAGCAGCTTAAGGCTGCTTCCGTCCTCCTGATATCCCTCTTGCAGATTCAGGTCAGGGCGTCGACTTTGCAAGACCGCCTTCAAGGGTTCCTGAGCCTTGACGGTTGAATTTTTCAGGATACACCGGGTCGTATCCATCCTG